>MGDB01000143.1:6725-6911 GCA_001790645.1 Candidatus Schekmanbacteria bacterium GWA2_38_11 | reverse complement strand
TGTAATTTGTCGTTGAATAACCTTTAAAATAATTATATGGATTTTCAAATTCCAGATAAAATGTTTTTCAAAATTGGCGAGGTTGGCCGTCTTGCAGGATTGGATACCCATGTTCTGAGATTTTGGGAGTCTGAGTTTAAACAACTCAGCCCGGCTAAAAGGAAGGGCCAGCGGGTTTATCAGCGA
>MGDB01000143.1:2537-6718 GCA_001790645.1 Candidatus Schekmanbacteria bacterium GWA2_38_11 | reverse complement strand
TTGAGATGGTATTCCATATAAAAAAGCTTCTCTATGAAGAGGGGTATACAATTGCAGGAGCAAAGAAATGGCTCAAGCAGAATTTTTCGCCTGATAAAAAAGAAAAGAAGGGGAGGGGCGGATCAGAAAATAAAGAGATACTGCTGTCAGTGAGAAAAGATCTCGAATATGTCCTCTCCGTGCTTAAAAAGAAAAGATAATCGGAATGATTCGGGGCGTGGCGCAGCCTGGCAGCGCACTTGCATGGGGTGCAAGGGGTCGGAGGTTCAAATCCTCTCGCCCCGATTTGGATCGATGTTGGATACCGGAAATACCATTTAATCTGACAGGCAGGACATTCCTGTCCTGCCAAAACGGGGTTAGAAAACCCCGTCTATCGAATTTGAAATTTGTTCACAAGATTTAAATGAACTACCCCGCAGCAGAGTTGCGAGGTATCAACTTCCAAAACTGTTCGGGAACAGGTCTGTCATTCCGCACTAGATGCGGAATCCAGATTATTTTATTCTGGTTCCCAGTTTTCACTGGAACGACGTCTGGATTCCCGCTTTCGCGGGAATGACGGTAGTTAATATTATTTTTTACCCCGATGCAAAGCATCGAGGAATTCTTTTGATTAAAAAAAATTGAATATCCTTATTTCCAATGATGATGGAATATATGCTCCTGGTATTAAAAGTTTAGCTGAAGCCCTTTCGAAATTCCATGATGTGGTAGTAGTTGCTCCGGACAGGGATCAGAGCGCTACTTCTCATTCTCTGACGCTCTACAGACCATTGAGGGTAAAAAAAGTAAAGCCGAATTTTTACAGCATGGACGGAACACCGACAGATTGTATAAACTTGGCTGTTAACGGGATACTTAAAAAAAAGCCTGATTTAGTAATTTCAGGAATAAATCAGGGCCCCAATTTGGGTGATGATATTACCTATTCAGGGACAGTATCTGCAGCGATTGAAGGAACACTCCTTGGAATCTCTTCTTTTGCTGTATCAATTGCGGCACGGGAGCAATTTAATTTTGATTCTGCTTCAGAGTTTGCTGTTCATCTTGCAGAGATGGTTTTGGAAAATGGACTTCCACCTGATACTTTTCTAAATGTCAATGTACCAAATCTTCCAAAAGAAGAGATAAAAGGAATAGCAATAACACAGCAGGGGAAAAGGATTTACGAGGATCTTGTGTTTAAAAAACTTGATCCCAGAGGTGAAGAGTATTATTGGATTGGCGGGGGAGAAGCAAAATGGGAGAAAGAAAACGGAACGGATTTTGAGGCAATAGAAAATAATAAAATATCAATAACACCACTTCATCTTGATCTTACCAATTACAAGGCGCTTAAAATTATAAAAAACTGGAATTTGAGTTTTTGATGTTATGAAGAAAAAATATGATTGCATAATAATAGGCGCAGGACCCTCCGGAATTTTTGCTGCCTATAAACTGGTTGAAAACAGGAATCTCAAAATTCTCCTGATTGACAGGGGAAAAGATATCAGCCAGCGTTTAAAGCAAAGGATGAGCGAAAATTCCCTGCTGTCAGGATGGGGTGGAGCAGGGGCATTTAGTGACGGTAAATTAACCCTTTCAAGCGATATAGGCGGGTTCCTGACATCTTACTGCAGCGAGGAGATGGTATTAAATTATATCAATACGGTTGATGAAATATATTTAAAATTTGGTGCCCCTCGTGAGCTTTATGGGACAAACATGGATGACCTTTTAAGGCTACAGAACAATGCGTCCAAATATTTTCTTAAGCTCATTCCCTCAAAAATAAGGCATCTTGGTACTGACAAGTGCAGGACTATTTTAAAAAGTTTTGAAAGATATCTGAGAAAAAAGATTGAACTCAAATTTGAAGCTGAAGCAAAAGAACTCATTACTGATAAAGGCAAAATAAAGGGAGTAAGATTAAAGTCAGGGGAATTTATAGAAGCAGAATTTGTAATAGTTGCGCCGGGAAGGGCCGGTTCTGTGTGGCTGGCAGAGGAATCAGAACGAATTGGTCTGCCAACATTCCAAAATCCTGTTGATATTGGTGTCAGGGTTGAGGTTCCTTCTTCAGTAATGAAAGAGATTACTGACATTGCATATGAGTCAAAATTTATTTTCTATTCAAAACACTTTGATGACAAAGTAAGGACGTTCTGCATGAACCCTTATGGTGAAGTTGTAAAAGAATTCAGCAACGGACTGACGACTGTGAACGGACACAGCTACAGGAACAGAAAAACGAATAATACAAACTTTGCCATTCTGGTAAGCACGATCTTCACAAAGCCTTTTAATGAACCAATCTTCTATGGTAGCTATATTGCAAGCTTGGCAAATTTCCTTGTTGATGGGGTGATTGTCCAGAGGCTCGGAGATCTCAAGGCCGGAAGGAGATCAACACTTGAAAGGATCAATCGCGGAGTTGTGGAACCAACACTGAAAGATGCAGTGCCGGGAGACCTCAGTTTTGTTCTTCCCTATAGATACTTAACGGATATAATAGAGATGTTAGAGGCAATGGATAATTTAGCTCCTGGAGTAAATTCTCGGCATACACTCCTTTACGGAGTGGAGGTAAAATTTTATTCCCTGAGGCAGAAACTTTCAAACTGTCTTGAAAGTCAAATTAAAAATCTTTTTGTCATTGGTGACGGTGCAGGTGTGAGCAGGGGCCTTATCCAGGCTTCTGCATCCGGTCTTATAACCGGAACAGAGATATTAAAGAGGGTAAGTTAAAAAGGATTTTTAAATGAAAATTTTTACTGCTGCCAGAGAGAAAATGGTGGAACACCAACTGGAAGACAGGGGAATAAAAGACATAAAAGTTTTATATGCCATGAGGAAAGTCGCAAGACATCTTTTTGTTACGGAAGCCTTACAATCCAGAGCCTATGAGGATTGTCCGCTTCCTATTGGAGAGAATCAGACCATTTCGCAGCCCTACATGGTTGCCTATATGACAGAGGCTCTTGAGCTTAAAAGTTCAGACATTGTTCTTGAAATCGGTACAGGCTCAGGTTACCAGTCTGCAGTCCTTGCAGAGATAGTCAGGCAGGTCTACTCAATAGAAAGGATAAAGGATTTATTAGCCAGAGCGAGAAAGGTCTTTGATGAACTCGATTATACCAATATAGCTACAAAGAATTTTGACGGGACTTACGGCTGGAAAGAGAAATCACCCTTTGATGCTATAATTGTTACTGCAGCCTCGCCTGATATACCGGAGCCTTTAATAGAACAATTAGCTGTTGGCGGAAGACTTGTTATCCCGGTTGGGAATACTTCATCGCAGATACTTAAAAGAGTAAGGAAAAGTGAAAAGGGAATAGAGATTGAGGAGCTTTGTGGTTGCGTGTTTGTGAAGCTGATAGGAAAATATGGATGGGGAGAGGATGACAACAATTCGAAAGGTTACCTGATTCATTAAAAATTATTTCTCTCTTTGGAAAAGATGGATTTTTAGAAAGCAATTTTTCTTCTTACAAAATGTAAAGTGCAAAATACTTTCTCACCATGCCGAAATTAAATTTTTGCAATGTTCTGCTAATTCTCATTTAATTTAATTTGCATTTTTCAATTTCCACTTTATATTTTTCATTGTGTTATTTCATTTAAAATGCTATTAAACTACCCAATAGTTTTTTCGGGGCGTGGCTCAGCCTGGTAGAGCGCACGGTTCGGGACCGTGATGTCGCTGGTTCAAATCCAGTCGCCCCGATTATTAATCACTAATAAAACTTAGTTTAAGTGAATTACCCCGCAGCAAGCTGGGGGCATCTAAAAAACTTAGATTCTTATCCGTCATTCCTGCGTAAGCAGGAATCCAGTATTTTTCTGGATTCCCACTTTCGTGGGAATGACACAAGATAACCCTGTGACTAGCCGTAGGCTATTGTCAAGTTAATTTTTTTCGTCTGACGGCAAAGGCTGCTTTCATTTCCCCAGCAAGCTGGGGAGTATTCAGCAGTATTTTTTATAAAATTGTAGGGGCGAACCTTGTGTTCGCCCTAATGAGGGCAGACGCAAGGTCTGCCCCTACAGAGAGAAAGAATAATAAGTGTTCGATATATTTTAGGACTACTAAAAGATTTTGACAAGTATGTCGCTGCAGATTGGAGTTATAGGAGCAGGGGAGTGCTCTGCTAAAGATTATAAAATAGCTTATGAAGTTGGCAGGGAGATAG
>MGDB01000143.1:0-2516 GCA_001790645.1 Candidatus Schekmanbacteria bacterium GWA2_38_11 | reverse complement strand
TTTGCGGTGGTCTTGGCGGGATTATGGAAGGGGCATGCAAGGGAACAAAGAAAAATAAAGGGGTGACGGTTGGAATCCTTCCAGGTGACTCAAAAAAAGACGCAAATCCCTATGTTGATATTTCAATTGTCACCTCGTTAAGCCATGCGAGGAATAATCTTGTTGTGCGGTCATCAGACGTAATCATAGCAATAAAAGGAGGCTATGGAACGCTTTCAGAAATAGCAATCGCTTTAAAGATTGGGAAAAAGGTAATTGGAATAGATACGTGGGATGTATCAGAAGAAATTATTCAGGCAACAGACGCTAAGGATGCTGTGAGAAAAGTTTTAGCTGTTGCAAAGAAGAAAGGGTTATGATCCCCCCTTTAGAAAAGGGGGGAAGAGGGGATTTGAAGATTAAATCCCCCTTAATCCCCCCTTTTCAAAGGGGGAGATAATTAGCAGAATAAGACAGACTCTTGCCTGACTGTCCGAGGCAAGATACCTCGGTTGTCATCGGAAATCAACCCCCGAAGGGGTTTCCCACAAATGTGGGAGAGCCTTTCAAGGCTCGATAGATGACATAAGGAGATATATCATCGAAGAGATCGTTACAAAAATTGATAAGCTGATCTACGGAGGATATGGACTGGGAAGGGTCTTTGATAAAGCCATCTTTGTGCCAAAGGTTATCCCTGATGAAACTGTAAGAGTGAAAATTACTAAAGACAAAGGAGATTATTATTTTGGAGAGTTAGTCGAGATCATAAAACCTGCTAAAGAGAGAATTGATGCCCCATGTCCGTATTTTAACCATTGTGGTGGCTGCGATTACCAGCATATAAAATACCAGTCACAGTTAAGCTTCAAAGAGAATATATTTTTTGAGACAATAAAAAGGGTAGGGGGGTTAAATGAAATCCCTATAAACCCAATTATCCCCTCCCCTGAACCTTTTCATTACAGGCTAAAGGCACAGCTTAAAACTTCAAGGACCGGAGAAAGAGTTAATTTAGGGTATTTTAAGAAAGATTCCCACAGTTTTATTCCAATTGAGGAATGTATAATATGCCATAAAAAGATAAATGCTTTAATAAATGTTTTACTTAAGCTGAGCGAGCAGAACCTATTGTATCATTTAGATGAAATAGAGATTATTTATAGTAAATTAACTGATAAACTTTTATTATCACTCTCAGAAAATAAGATAAATAAAAACCGGTTAGAAAATCTGTATTCAATTATTAAAAAAAGAATTAATGAAATTACCGGTGTATTGAGTCTAAAGAAGACTAAAGTTGATTGTGTCGGGAAAAATTTCATAGAAGAAAGGGTAAAGGATATAGATTACAGAGTGACATCAGAGAGTTTCTTCCAGGTTAATTATTCATTGCATGAACTACTTGTAAACCAGATAATGAAACTTGTTAGTCCAAGAAAAAAAGATAATATTCTTGATATCTACAGCGGTGTTGGAACATTCTCGCTCCCGATCGCTTTAAAAGCAAATTATGTTTACGGGATTGATGAAAGCGAGTCTTCAATTAGAGATGCACTTTACAATCAGAAGTCTAATAAGATTAAAAACTGTGAATTCCTTAAAGCAAAGGCTGAAGATTGCCTTATAGCCTTAAAAAACAAAAAAGTCACTTGTAATACAGTTTTAATAAACCCGCCAAGGTCAGGTTGCAGCGAAAAAGTCAAGAAGAGTATAATATCTTTTAATCCTCTAAATATCATATACTTATCCTGCAATCCCTCAACTCTTGGAAGAGATTTATCTTTCTTTATTAGAAGTGGTTATGAGATCAAATCGATCCAGCCAATAGACCAGTTTCCTCAAACATACCACATTGAAGCTCTTGCAAAATTAGAAAAATCTAAACAGATTAAAGTTTAAAGAGCAAAACACAAAGCTAAAAATATTAGGTAATTATCCCATTAACTTTGAGCTTTTTTGCATGTCTGATAAGATATATTATGTAAACTTATATGTATATTGAAAGACGGGCAGCTTGCAGTGATCTCCTATCCTTTCAGTTAATAAAGAAAGTTTGGTTTGCTAAAATGAACTACCCCATAGCCCCATGGCAAAGTTCTAAGGTATCAAATCCTGATTATGTATTGAATTGCACAGGTAAAGAGTCAGCCAGATGAAAGTAAAAAATAATTGCGGGTAAAGTTGAACCTTTTTAAATCCTCTGATCCTTTTATTAGTTAATGAAATACATTGCAGCAGAAATGGTAGGTATCAAATCCTGATAATCTATGGGATATTTTGTCATTCCGCACCCAGTATCTCGGTACGGGGCATGCTTGATGCGGAATAAGGGTATTGTATTTTCTGGTTCCCCGTTCCCCGATTACAGTCGAGGACAAGTTTCACGGGGACGATGTCTGGATTCCTGCTTTCGCAGGAATGACGAAAAACGTTGATACTCCCCAAAAGGTTTTGAATAATTATTTTGTTATTAACCTTATTTACTCTTGCTTAAACCAAGTCCTGCAAGAAGTGATTTTCTGCGGACAAAGGCA
>MGDB01000142.1:12348-12586 GCA_001790645.1 Candidatus Schekmanbacteria bacterium GWA2_38_11 | reverse complement strand
TAAACATTTACACTTTCAGCTTGATATTCTAAAAAACATGTAAAAATCGTATTTTCATCGCTTCTCACAGGGATAAATCTATCTTTCCCTTGCAATTCAAAAGTTAAATCTCTAAACGATAAAATCAACTTCCCGTTTTTTTGTAATTCCTTATAAGAATTAGCAATTAAGTTGGAAACAGAATCTAAATCTGGCAGATGAGTTAAGGTATCTCCCATACATACGATTAATTCAGGAT
>MGDB01000142.1:1146-12289 GCA_001790645.1 Candidatus Schekmanbacteria bacterium GWA2_38_11 | reverse complement strand
CGGTTGAAAGGTGAAGAGATTTTTTAATTTTTTCAGGCTGAGTAGTCATGATAAAATCATTATATTTAAATCCCAGAACCAGAACCTCGAAATTTTCAGGTTGTTCTGAGCCAATACTTGTCAGGAAAAGTTTTAGGTAGGTATCAAATATACCTTTTTCATGTAAAGGTTCCATTTTGCTGCAAGCAATATGATTACGAAAATAAAATTTTTCAGAAATCTTTTATAGACTTTTTTAAAAAAATTCTATATTTTTATTTTATCAAAACCCTTGTGATAAATAAAGCTAAATAATGGGGATGTAGCTCAGCTGGGAGAGCGCCTCGTTCGCAACGAGGAGGTCGGCGGTTCGATCCCGCCCATCTCCAATGAGAAAGGTATAATTTGATTTTATTTTCAGAGGGTGCGCACGGAGGCGGCCCCTACAATAAAATCTTTTTTATTGTTTTTCAACAGCCTCTTGATATTTGAATTTATATTTATTTTTACTCACAATATTTATGGAAATAGTAAGCCCTGAACTAAAAGACATTCTTAAAAAAGTTAAAAATGGAAAGCGTCTCTCCTTTGATGACGGGGTAAGGCTCTATATGTCAAAGGATATTCTTTCATTAGGCTACATGGCAAATATAGTAAGGGAGAGCAAGAATGGAAACCTTGCATATTTTATAACAAACGGACATATAAATTATACAAACATCTGTGCAAACAGATGCAGGTTTTGTGCTTTTAGCAGAAGTGAGGGCGAGACTGGTGCTTATACTTTGACTCTTGAGGAGATTTTAGAAAAGGGTAAAACCTTTTTTAAAGAGAAGATAACGGAGTTTCACATCGTCGGGGGCCTTCATCCGGAACTCCCTTTCAACTATTACATTGAAATGTTGTCGTCCCTCAAAAAGGAATCGCCTCAGGTTCATATTCAGGCCTTTACAGCAGTTGAAATCAGTCATCTGGCAAAGCTCTCAGGGCTATCAATCAAAGACACACTATTAAAACTTAAAGAAGCTGGTCTTGGTTCAATTCCGGGAGGTGGAGCAGAGGTCTTTAGTCCAAGGGTTAGGGAATCCCTATGCAAAGATAAAATAGGAAAAGAGGAATGGTTAGAGGTTATGAGAGTAGCCCATGAACTTGGGATTAACAGCAATGCTACCATGCTCTACGGGCATATTGAAACTATTGAGGAGAGAGTTGACCATTTGATTGCTTTAAGAGAAATGCAGGATAGGACCGGCGGCTTTCTATCTTTTATACCTCTTGCATTTCATCCAAAAAATACGGAACTGGATTCCCTTACTAATACCACGGGTCTTGAGGACCTAAAGGCAATTGCAGTATCAAGGCTTGTGCTTGACAACTTTCCTCATATAAAAGCCTTCTGGATAATGATAGGAACAAAGCTTGCTCAAGTTTCACTCTCTTTTGGAGCTGATGATTTAGACGGGACAGTGATAGAAGAAAAAATCACCCATTCTGCAGGAGCATCAACAGAGGAATATATCAGCAAGGCTAATTTGATCAGATTGATAAAAGAGGCAGGAAAAGAGCCTGTTGAAAGGGATACGGTGTATAATAAAGTTAAAAATTAAAAATGAAAAGGTGAAAGTTAATTATTCGTGAATCCCCCTATATCCCCCTTTTTTAAAGGGGGGCGAGGGGGGATTTGAAAGTGGAAAAATAATTATTATGTAAACTCTGCTTATGTTAACAGCTACGATTGAAAAAATTGAAAAGGGAGAAAGATTAGATTTTGAGGACGGAATAAATTTATTCAAATGCCATGATTTGGTCCTTCTTGGCAGAATCGCTGATAATATAAGAAAAAAATTCCATCCTAAAAAGATTGTTACATACATCATTGACAGAAATATAAACTACACCAATATCTGTATTGCAAAATGTTATTTTTGTGCTTTCTACAGAGAGGTCGGGAGCCCTGAAGCCTATCTTTTGTCAGAGGAAAATCTTTATAGTAAAATTGAGGAGACTTTAAAACTCGGCGGGACTCAGATCCTGATGCAGGGTGGACTCCATCCGGATCTTGGAATAAGTTTTTATGAAAATATGCTGAGAGGGATCAAAAGCCATTATAAGATACATATTCATGCATTTTCTCCTCCGGAAATAATACATATTGCCAGGGTGTCGCGTCTTCCTATTGAAGAGACAATAAAGAGGTTAAAGGAGGCTGGTCTTGGTTCAATCCCAGGAGGAGGGGCTGAAATTCTTGAAGAGGATGTGAGAAAAAAGATAAGCCCTGCAAAATGCACTGCTGAAGAGTGGTTCAGTGTTATGAGAATAGCCCATAAGATTGGATTGAAGACCTCCGCTACCATGATGTTTGGTCATGTAGAGTCTTTGGAAAACAGGATAAGGCATATTCTTAAGGTAAGGGACCTTCAGGATGAAACAGCTGGATTTATAGCTTTTATACCGTGGACATATCAACCTGAAAATACCAGACTTGGAGGTGAGCAGTCTTCGGGATCTGATTATCTTAAGACTCTGGCTATTTCAAGAATACTCCTTGATAATTTCAAGAACATTCAAGCCTCATGGGTAACACAGGGTCCAAAGATTGCTCAAATTGCTCTCAGCTTCGGAGCAAATGATATGGGAAGCACAATGATAGAGGAGAATGTAGTGAGGCTTGCAGGAGCCTGTTACAGGATGCGTAAAGAAGATATAGAATTTTTAATAAAAGATAGCGGTTTTCTTCCTGTTCAAAGAGATACCTTTTATAACAAAGTAGGGAACGACCGCTGTGTCGTTCCAACCTGAATTGAGCGATTAACCAGCAGGACAGGCGTCTCGCCTGTCCTGAAAGGTGAACTGATCTCAAGGAAAGTTCAAATTTCAAAATTCAAATGACAAATGAATGCTAAAATCCAAATATAAAAGGAAAATAAAATCTTCAGTTTATAGCTTGTAGCCGCAACCTTTAGGTTGCGTCTTATTACGCAGGCTAAAGCCTGCGGCTACCAATTTGAAATAACTGCTATGAAGAATTTTTCAAAATTTGCTGTTATTGGCGGAAGTGGTGCCTTCCTTTTTCTGGGTGGTGAATTTGGTAAAGAAATTGGCGCAAGAAAAATTAAAACTCCCTTTGGAGTAAGCTCTCCAGTTCATTTTTTTGAAACTGATAATTTTAGTTTTGCTTTTCTTTCAAGACATGGTGAAAAAGGTTATGAAATTGCCGCTTCTTTCGTAAATTACAGGGCTAATATCTGGGCTCTTAAGGAAATTGGTGCAGAAAGGATAATTGCGTGGACAGGCCCAGGCATAATAAATACCAGATTTAAGGTTGGAGACTATCTTTTGCCCAGTGACCTCATTGATGAGACTAAAGGAAGAAAATATACCTTTTTTGAAAAAAGAGGTCTTGGGTTTATAAGGCAGTCTCCTGTATTTTGCACCCAATTGAAATCATCTGCAAAGGAAGCAATGAAAACCCTTAAAATTCCATGCCATTTTAAAGGGGTCTATATCTGTACTGAGGGTCCAAGGCTTGAGACACCTGCCGAGATTAGGAAGTTTAAATTAAACGGGGGTGATGTAGTAGGGATGACTCTTATACCCGAATGTTTCTTAGCACGAGAGTTGGAAATCTGCTACATGCCTATTTGCTATCTAACAAATTTTGCAGAAGGAGTAAACAAGAGAAATTTCAAAAAGGGGGTCCTCTTTGAAGGGATGCAGCGTGAAAGGGAAAGGGAAAAAGTCAATAATGTGCAGAGAAAATTCCCAAAAATAATAAAGGAGATAATTAAGACTGCTTTTTCTGATGAAAGAGACTGTCACTGTAAGGATTCAATGTTAAGGTATAAAAAGGCAGGAATTATAGATAAAAATTGGCGGAGTTGGGTAAAAATTAAAAATAAAATTTAACGGGAGCGACGGGATTCGAACCCGCGACCTCCGACGTGACAGGCCGGCGTTCTGAGCCAACTGAACTACGCCCCCAACTTAAGTCATTAGTGATGAGTGAAAAGTGATTAGTGAAAATTCTACTTTTCCAGTAATCAGATTATAATTTTTTACTCCACTGACAACTATTCACTGTTTTCATAGGCGGGACAGGTATCGAACCTGCGACATCAGCCTTGTAAGGGCTGCGCTCTACCAACTGAGCTACCCGCCCGTTTTAAAAAGTAATTTTTATTAGACCTTTAAATGGTTGTCAAGCTTTTTAATTTTTCAAGAGATTTCTGAAAAAGTCTGGTTTTATGATTACACCGATTAGAAAGATCTCTCCTGTATTTTTAAGAAACCTCTTCAAGTTTTCTTGACAAATCAATTAATGTTGAATAATAAAATAAAAATAAATAATATACCTTAACCAACATAATTTTAGAAAAGAGGAATATATGAGCCAAAACAGATTAAGTGATTATGTAATGGAAACATGTGACCTACTTTTTAAAACTATCAACCTATTCCGCTTTATGGAGAGGGATGAAAAGGTTTGCTGTGAGTGGACAGTGCACCAATGTTATATCATGATTTCATTGCTCGATAAAGGGAAGCTTACTATGAAGCAGCTAAGTAAAGAGATGGATCTTACTACAAGTACGATGACCCGCAATATTGATAAGCTTGTGACAGCCGGTTGTGTTAACAGGATAAGCGATAAAGATGATAAGCGAAGAGTTTATGTCAAGCTTTCTGATCAGGGGAAAAAAACTGCAATGTTCTTGCGTGATGCTCAGAGAGAGTTTTTTTCAAAGATGCTTGAGGAAGTTCCTCTCAGTACGAGAAAGCAGATTGTTAAATCTCTTGAGATCTTAATTGAAAATTCAAAAAGATTAAGCGGTAGCTGCTGTTCTTAGTAACTTAGACGGAATTCCTTCACTTAATTTTATATTAAGAAAAATTTATTATGAGGAAGGTTTCAATAATAGGTGTTGGCCAGACAAGATATGGAAATTTAAAGGATGAAACTTTAAGGGATTTAATCGCAGAAGCTGGTTGTAAGGCAATTAAAGAAGCCAACATAAAAAGGAAGGAAATCCAAGCGTTCTATTTAGGCAATTATGATGCTGTTTCATTTATTAAGCAGAATCACTTAGCACCTTATGGAGCCGGTGCCATAGGGTTAAAAGACATACCGTGTATTCACGTAGAAGGAGCGTGCAGTTCAGGGGCTTTAGCAATAAGAGAGGGAATTATTGCTATTGGGGCAGGCCTTTATGATATTGTCCTTGTTGTAGGGGCTGAAAAGATGAACAGCCTCAGTACAGAGGATGTAACAGAGATTTTGGCACAGGCAGGCGATTACGAAACTGAGCTTTTGGCAGGTGCCACATTCCCCTCGATTTTCGGCATGATAGCAAGGCGCCATATGTATCAGTATGGGACAAAGAGGGAACATCTGGCTGCAGTGGCTGTTAAGAACCATTCAAACGGGGCTAAAAATCCTGATGCTCATATACAAAAGAAAGTAACTTTTGAGACTGTGATGGAATGTGATAGAATGGTTGCTGATCCTCTAACTGTCTATGATTGTTCGCTAATAAGTGACGGTGCTTCAGCAGTTGTTCTGTGTGCAACTGAATTAGTTTCTAACTTTTGCAAAAAAACTATTGAGATATTGAGCATTGGCCAAGCCTCAGATTCTTTTTCAATGCATCTTAAAGATGATATTACAACTTTTGATGCAACAGTAAAAGCTGCAAATCAGGCATATAAAATAGCTGGGTTAAAACCATCAGATATAGATGTTGCAGAGGTACATGATTGTTTTACCATTGCTGAGATAATTGCAATTGAGGATTTGGGTTTTGTAAAAAAAGGAGAAGGAGGAGAATCATCTTTTAGTGGGTTGACTTCCTTGACCGGAGAGATTCCTGTTAATCCGAGTGGCGGATTGAAGTCAAAGGGACATCCGGTTGGTGCAACAGGGGTAGGACAGATTGTGGAAATTGTCCGGCAACTCAGGGATGAAGCAGGATTAAGGCAGATCAAAGGTGCTGAAATCGGATTAGCCCACAATTTTGGAGGATCTGGAGCTACCGCTATTGTAACAATATTGAGGAGAGCAAACTGATAGGTGGAGAAGAAAATCAAGGTATTAAAATGTGTAAGATGTGATAAACATTATCTTCCTCCTGTAAATACCTGTTCTAACTGCGAAGAGATTTTCAGAGAATTCTCAGAGGAGGAAGTAGAAGGGACAGGTAAAATCTACAGTTTCACAGTTGTAAGAGTTCCTTCCAAGCACTATAAAGATTTAGCCCCATACTTATTAGCCATCATAGAATTAGAAAAAGGTCTGAGGCTTATAGGCAGAGTAATATGTGATGATTTCAGCAAGGTTCAAATCGATCAACCTGTAAGGTTAGTTTCTTCTAAAGATAGGATGCATTCCTTCGCACTAATTAAATAAGCTTCATAAAAGGAAATTCTTTTAATTTAAGAGCTTTTACATTTATTGAATGAATAAGTATTTGTATTTATTTAAATTATAATTCTTCTTTTTAACCATTTCCTAAATAAAAAATTAAAACTTTACAATTTTTTATACTTAAAAAATATTATTGAAAATCCCCTTGACAAAATCGGAAATTGTTCTATATTGAGAATGAGTCTCAATATAGAATTTAAAAGGAGGAAAAAAGATGACACTAATAAAATATGATCCATTTACTTCAACAAGAGAAATTGAAAGTATTATTGAAGATGAGCCTTTTATCTGGTCTTCAAGGGTGGGGGGTTCAGATGTTGATTGGCCGACGAGGTTTTTAAGATCATTCTTTGAATCATCAGCGACGCTTATTACCCATCGTCACGATCCATTAGTAAATATTTATGAGACCGAGAAGGGGTGGGTATACATGATAGAACTTCCAGGAGTCAAGGAGTCAGATACTCGGCTTGAATGGGAAGACGGCTATTTGAAACTGAGCGGTGAAAGAAAGTATGTGATTGAAGACGAAGTGAAATCTTATCATGTAAGGGAACTGAACGAAGGAAAGTTTGAAAGGTATTTTCGTCTTCATGAAGGGTCAAAGACAAATGAGATCAAAGCAACTTTTAAGGATGGGATTCTTAAGATAATGGTGCCAAAAGAAAAGCATGTAAGATCGAAACTAATCGATATTAAAGCCGAATGAGCAAAAAGAGATTTTAAAAAGAAAGGGGTGTGGCATCATACCCCTTTCTTTTTATGATAAATCAAATTTAAGGTTTTTTAAAAAGGATGAAAAAGAGGATGTTAAATTTTTTATTCGTTTAGAAAAATTTTTTAATAAAAAGAACTTTTCATATAAACAATGTTCAAGAAGGTTTTTTTGATACCGATGAAAAACAAAAATTATGAGGAAAATTAAAAAATTAACCCAATGACAAAAAATCAACAAACAGATTTATTAATGGACATTCCTCAACATCTTTTTTGTGATAATGAGCCTAAAGAATTCGTCCGGTTACGGTGGGTTGTCATTGCAGTGATTTCTCTGCTAATTTGCCTTGATAACTGGGCTTTGTTTTACCGTTTAAAGCCGTTATCAATCTTAGCTCTTTTTCTGGTATCAAATTTATTTCTAAACTTATCATCAAAAAAAATTTTTAATATCCCATTTTTTATTGATGCCATCTTTATTATTGATACTCTATTTGTAACCCTAATTTTATACTTTGTTGGAAAAGCTGATTCAGATTTTTATTTAATTTTTTATTTCTTAATAATTCTTCTTGTGTCACTGAACCAGGATGTTAGATCAGTAGTTGTGATGGGTGCTGTTGTAAGTTTAATCTATGGATGGCTACTTTTTAGCTTGGGTGTACTGAAAACAGAAAATTCGGTACATCTTTTTTTGAGGGTACTGCTAATTTTTTTGATAACTTTGTTTTATAGCTATATTCTCAACCGAGCGAACACGACTAGGCAGACAATTCAAAAATATAGACAATTAGCAATACATGATGAACTTACCCATTTGCCGAATAGAAGATACTTAAATGAATATCTGAAATTTGAACTAAAAAGATCCTTAAGGTATAAAAGACCAATATCTTTTATAATGATTGATATTGATGACTTCAAAAATATTAATGATAAATATGGACATGATGCAGGTGATATAATTTTAAAAGAAGTTGCAGCTCTGCTTGATAAAAATAAAAGGGAAAATGATCTTGTTGCTCGCTATGGAGGTGAGGAATTTCTCTGGGTTGCGCCTGAGGCTGATAAGAAAGAAGCCAATTCTATTACCAACAGGATGTTGGAGAAAATAAGAGGAAATGTTTTTAGAGTTAATAGCAGCTATTTAAAAATTACTATTAGTATTGGTGCTTCGACTTTTCAACCCAAAAAACATACCCTTGCAATTATTCCTGAGGTGGTTAGCAAAGCTGATGAAGCTTTATACCAAGCTAAATACAATGGTAAAAATACCTGCATCTATTTAGAATGTTAATTATTTCTCACACTTCCTAAACGCTTTTTTCAACCTTGTCTTTGTTTTTTCCAGAGGCAAAAAAAAACTTACAAGCTTTTAAAAGATCATTTACAGTAACCAATTCTAAACATTTCATTTGCTCGCAACCAAACATTTTATCTCTTGCACAGGGTGAACAACTTAAATTTAGGGAGATTATTTTGACCATATTTCCTATTGGACCCCATATCTTGGCATTTGTGGGTCCAAAAATTGCAATTGTTGGAATACCTACTGCAGCAGATAAATGGGTAATGCCTGAATCATTACCTATGTAAAGATCACACCTTTCAAGAATTGCTGCCAGTTCATGGAGTGAAAGGTCTTTTACCTCGATAATACCATCTATTTTTGCGATTTCACTAAAATTAACAGACTTTTCTTCAGCAGGTCCTGATAGAAGCAGAATATTGCAAATAGAATTCTTTAATAATTGCTCTGAAAGTTCAATAAAGTTTTTTAGCGGCCAATTCTTCTTAGTGCTGCCACTACCAGGGTGGATAGCGATATAGCTTTTCCCGGCAAAAAGCCCGAAGTGAGACCTAAAAAAGTTTGATGCAAATTGCCGGTCAGATTCATTTAAAAAGATTTTTGGTTCTTCAGTGACTAATCCAATATCCGAGGGATTAAGAATTTTGCTAAACTCTTTCACGGCGTGCTCCTGAAAAAGTTCAGGTGATAAAATTTCAAATGGATAGACCTCTTTTACCCCTGCTTTACTAAGATTATTTGCAAATGTCCCATCTTTATCGTTTAAATAAGTAAAAATTTTTTGAAAAGATTTAAAATAGTTAACTAAAGAATCAGGCAGGTTACCATCTTTTATAAAGAAATTAGAAAACCCACTAATTTCTATAGATATTCCTTTATCAGCATAAAATCTGTCTTCCACTAATTTTATTATCTCGCTGTTTCCCATGATTTCTATATAAGCTTCTGGAAATTTCATCCTTATAGAATGAAATGTAGGGAGGGATAGGAGGAAATCTCCTATGGCACCATTTTTTATTATTAAAATTCTTTCAGAAACTTTCATTTGTTAAAAATGCTGATTAAGAAGGCTATTGATATTTTAACATACCAATATTTCCTTGACAAATCAAAACTATTTTGCTTAAGAGGCTGTGTTAGAAGCCTTTTTGCTGAGTTTGGCCTGGGTGTTTGCAGAAACAAAATATCTGCCTGTGGCGAAAGGGCTTTTTGATTTTTTAATATATTGATTTTAAAGGGAGTTTGGGATGTTTGAGATTGTTGAAAAGAGAGTTCTTTCTCCAGTAGTAAATCTCTTCAAGGTAAAAGCTCCCCTCATAGCTAAAAAAAGAAAACCGGGGCAGTTTGTAATCTTTGATGTGGATGAAAGGGGAGAAAGAGTTCCTTTAACTATAGCTGATGCTGATCCGGAAGAAGGAACGGTAACTATTATCTGTCAGGCAATAGGGAAAAGCACAATAAAGCTTAACTCGCTAAATAAAGGAGATAAGATACTGAGCTTTGTTGGTCCTCTCGGGGTACCATCACATATTGAAAAATTTGGTACAACAATCTGTATTGGAGGTGGTGTAGGGATAGCGGTGGCATACCCTCTTGCAAAGGCCCTTAAGAATGAAGGCAATTATGTCATTTCAATAATGGGTTTTAGGAGTAAAGAACTACTCTTCATGGAAGAGGACCTCAGGGCAACAAGCGATGAACTTCATATCACAACTGATGATGGTACCTATGCAAGAAAAGGGCTTGTTACAGATGTTCTTCAGGAAATTTTAGCTGATGGAAGAGTAATAGATTTTGTCCTCGCAGTCGGACCTGTTCCGATGATGAAGGCGGTTTGCAATATTACTAAAAAATATAAGATAAAGACGATGGTAAGCCTTAATCCTATAATGGTTGATGGAACGGGAATGTGCGGGGCATGCAGGGTAACTATTGGTGGTCAGACTAAATTTGTGTGTGTTGATGGCCCTGAGTTTAATGGTCACATGGTTGACTTTGATGAGCTTATGAAAAGGCAGAGTATCTATAAAGAGCAGGAGAGGATTTCCATTGAAAAACTCCAACATGAAGAATGTTGTCAAACGAGGTGAGCAGAAAGTGAGTAATAAGATTGATCCAAAGGAGAGATTAAAGATTCAGCGGCAGAAGATGCCCGAGCAGAATCCTGTTGAGAGAAGAAAAAATTTTGACCAGGTTAATTTTGGTTTACCTTCTGAAATTGCTGAACTTGAGGCAAAGAGGTGCCTTCAATGCAAAAAGCCAGCCTGTGTCCCTGGTTGTCCTGTGGGGATAGACATTCCCGGGTTTATTAAGTTAATAGCTGAAGGAGATTTTGTTGGCGCTGCAAGGAAAATAAAGGAGACCAATTCCCTGCCGGCTGTATGCGGAAGGGTATGTCCGCAGGAGGAACAATGTGAAACACCGTGTATCCTGACTAAGAGGGGAGCCCCGGTTGCAATCGGGAATCTGGAACGCTTTGCAGCCGACTTTGAACAGGAACAGGGTGAGGTTAAAATACCTGACCTCCCTAAATCAACCGGAAAAAGAGTTGCGGTTGTCGGCTCAGGTCCTGCAGGGTTGACAGCAGCAGGGGAGCTTGCAAAGCTTGGCCATAAAGTTACAATTTTTGAGGCTTTGCATAAACCAGGCGGTGTGCTTGTATATGGAATACCTGAATTCAGGCTCCCAAAAAAAATTCTTGAAAAGGAAGTCAATTA
>MGDB01000142.1:0-1133 GCA_001790645.1 Candidatus Schekmanbacteria bacterium GWA2_38_11 | reverse complement strand
GGTGTAGAGATTGTAACTAATTATGTTGTAGGAAAGATTGAAACTTTGGATGAGTTCTTATCCAATGGTTTTCATGCCGCTTTTGTTGGAACAGGGGCAGGTTTGCCTTATTTCATGAATATCCCGGGTGAAAACTTGAATGGAGTATACTCAGCTAATGAATATTTAACACGGGTAAACTTAATGAAGGCATATCTTTTCCCAGAATATGATACACCCATTTTCCGCGGGCGCAGGGTAGCAGTCATTGGTGGCGGGAATACAGCAATGGATGCAGTAAGGACGTCAAAGCGCCTCGGAGCAGAGCATTCTTACATTATATACCGCCGTTCAAGAACAGAGATGCCAGCCCGAATTGAAGAGAGCAAGCATGCTGAGGAGGAAGGGATTGAGTTCGTTCTCCTGACAAATCCAACAAGAATCCTCGGGGATGAAAAGGGATGGGTAAAAGGTATTGAATGCCTGAGGATGGAGCTTGGGGAGCCGGATGCTTCCGGGAGAAGAAAGCCAGTTCCAATAAAGGGTTCAGAATATGTTATTGATGTGGATACAGTAGTAGTAGCCATAGGAAATGGAGCAAATCCTCTGATACCGATGACAACCAAGGGGCTTGAGACAAATAAATACGGCTACATTGTTGCAGACCTGAAAGATTGTGCAACAAGCAAACAAGGTATATTTGCAGGCGGAGATATTGTAAGAGGCGGTGCCACTGTAATTCTTGCTATGGGTGACGGAAAAACTGCAGCAGCATCAATAAATGAATATCTGAAATAGATTTTGTAAGGGTTCAAGGATTCAAGTGAAAATCAAATCCTCCCTTGCCCTCCTTTTCTAAAGTGGGGAATAAAAATCAAATATCAAAAACTAAATACCAAAATTTTGCATTTTGATTTTTGAATTTTTATTTTCTTCTAGTGTCTGAAATGCCTGATTCCAGTAAGTACCATTGCAATACCATGCTCATCGCAAGCAGCTATTACTTCTTCATCTTTTACCGAGCCTCCGGGCTGGATTATAGCTGTTATGCCTGCCTTTGCAGTCTCATCAATTCCATCTCTAAAGGGGAAGAAAGCATCTGAAGCAAGGACAGTACCTTTTGTCGGAAGATTTGCCTTCATCGCAGCAATCTT
>MGDB01000141.1 GCA_001790645.1 Candidatus Schekmanbacteria bacterium GWA2_38_11 | reverse complement strand
AAAATATAACTTCTCTGAATATGCAAATATCTTTTTGATTAGCAGATACATGGAAAAGGCACTGATTTGTCACTTTTAAAAAATTCTATAGCAAGTATTATGAAATTAATCTTGCTTGACAACCAATTGAAAATTGGTAATTAATATAAAAAATTAAATCGTTAAAAAATATTTTGTAAGCAAATTGTAAGCAAATAGAAATCTCAAATTTATTTTAAAGTCGTTCATAAAAAAGGATTTCAGCAATGAAAATCTATATTAAGAAAAAAGCAATTTTTCTAATAATTGCTATTTTCTTTTTTGCAGGATGCTATTTCTGGAGGGGATCTAATATCATAATAAAGAGATATCCTAAAAAAGATACGGCTACTATAAATTCATCAGCATCCATGAAGGAACCAGGTACAACCAGTAATGAAGGGTTGATAATTTTTGACAATGAAAAAAATGAATCTCAAAAGGATGCATATACTGTAGGTTCTGAAGATTTATTATCAATAACTATATGGGAAAACCCTGACTTAAGCCAGGATGAAAGGGTTAATGAAGGCGGAGATATTAATTATCCTTTTATAGGTAAGGTCAATGTAGCTGGAAAAACAGTTAATGAAGTAGATGAAATTCTTACAGGGCTATTGGGAAAGGAATTGGTTTATGATCCACAAGTAGATGTATTTGTTAAAGAGTATAAGAGCAAGAAGGTTTTTGTAGTTGGAGAAGTTAATAAACCTGGAACATACTATTTGAGAGAATCAAGAAGTTTGTTTGAAATACTTTCTGAAGCAGGAGGGATAAGAACAGATAGTGCAGGAAATTATCTAATTATAAAAAGAAAATTACCAGAAAACAAAGAGGAATCTTCAGAAATAAAAATTCCTTTGTTGAAGGGTGAATTAGAAAGAGATGTTGAAGTATTTGAAGGAGATATTATAAAAGTTCCAGAGGGGAAATTTTTTATTTCAGGTGAAATCGGGAAACCAGGGTTTTATCCAATTCATGAGGATTTAAATATTTTTCAGGGAATAATAATAGCAGGAGGATTTACAAAGACTGCTGATGAGAATAATGTAAAGCTAAGAAGAGATGATGGTAAAGAAAGTTTGTTAGTTGACGTAGAAAGGCTGAGAAAGGCGTTAGAAAAAGGCGGGACAAATTTAAAAGAGGTTGAGGAGCAAATTAAAGAGATAAAATTAAGGGATGGAGATATGATTTTTGTTCCAACCAGTTTCTTTTATACCGAGTAAATTTAAGTAAAAAATTTAAATTTTAAAATAAAAAAAACCGAATACTTTTTCAATTTTAGTTCACATTAGAATAATTAGAATAAACTATCCTGCGGCAGAGACCGCAGGGGATGAAGAGGTAATGTATTTATTTTACCTCTCACCTTAATCCTCTCCCCTTGCCTGCCTGCCGGCAGGCAAGGGGAGAGGAAACACAAGGTTACCCTGTGGCAGAAACCACAGGGAATTACAAGTTAAAAAAGAGTGATGGAAAAAAAAATCGAAATTAAGCCTCATCTTAGAGATTATATATATATACTAAAAAAGAGAGCATGGACAGTTTTTCTTGTATTTACCTTTCTTCTTTTGACGGTTACCATTGCAACTTTTAAACAAGTTAAAATTTATGTGGCAGTAGCTCAAATCATGATCGAATATTCCCCAACTCAAATAGTTGCCTTTCCAGACATATCTCAGGTTTCAGGTTACCGTGAATATTTTGAAACGCAATTTAAGATTATTACAAGTAGATCAGTTGCCTTAGAAGTTATAAATCGATTATATCCGGGCAAGAATTTTACTGAAGATGAGAGATTATCTTTGGCAGATTTCATAAGAGAAAGGATTACAGTGGATCCTATTAAAAAGACAAATCTTGCGGATCTGAGAGTGAAAGGTCCTGATCCAGTTGAGAGCACAAATTTAGTGAATACAATTGCCGAAATCTATATAGAGAAAAGCTTAGAGAGCAAAGTCAATGATTACAAAACAGCCTCTGGTTGGCTTGACGATCAGATCACTTCAGTAATTTTAAAGATGAAAAAAGCAGAATTTGATCTTCAAAAATATAGAGAAGATAAAAAAATAATTTCTCCAAAAATTGAAGATAGACAGGGTTCAGTTATAGAAGAATTGACACGAGTAAATGGGGAGCTTATTCAGCTAAAGTTAAAAAAAGTTGAACTGGAGATTGCTCTTTCACAGATAAAGACAATGGGTGATAAAGGAATAGATATTAATGAAACTAGTTTACCGGGAACCTTTAATGAGAGTGGCATACAAGCAATGAGACAAAAGATTTATAATCTTAAAGAAGAATTGGCAAAACTAGAAAAAACATATATGCCAAAACATCCAAGAATGATAAGGCTGAAAGAAGAACTTCTTGCTATTCAAAATAATATTAAAGACGAAATACAGTCAGTCATTGATAAGGTTCAGAATGAGCATGAGTTACTAGTAAGCAAGGAAAAAATATTAATTGAGAGAAAAGATGAATTAAATGAAGAGGCTATAAGCTTACTGGACAAATCTATTCAGTATAATATTCTCGATAGAGAGGTTCAAATAAACCGTAATCTATATGACTATCTTTTAAAAAGGGCTGGAGAAATAAATGTTACGGGTAGCATGCGTTTTAGCAATATTTCTTTAGTGGATAAGGCCACAATCCCTAAAGAACCAGTGGCTCCAAACAAGCCGAAAAATATTATACTGGGTGCATTAGTTGGCTTGATCTTAGGGACTGGTTTGGCTTTTTTCTTAGAATATTTAGACACAACTATAAGGTCAATTGAAGATGTTGAACATTACTTCAGTATCCCTCTTTTTGGTTTTGTACCAAGCTTTGGTGCATATATAAAGAAGCAAGACAAAAAAGCTGATGTTGAATTAGTGAGTTTTACTTATCCTAAATCAACAATTGCTGAGTGCTATAGAGCAATAAGGACAAATTTGCTTTTTTCCTCTGAACATCCTCCTAAAGTCTTGATGGTTACAAGTTCAACTCCTGAAGAGGGGAAGACAATGACTTCAGTAAATTTATCAATTTCAATGGCTAACAGTGAAAAGAGAGTTCTTTTGATAGATGCTGATTTACGTAAATCTCGGATTCATAAAATCTTCAAAGTTGAAAATAAATTTGGACTTAGTACGATTTTAACTGATAATATTGATCCTTTATCTATTGTAGTTAAGACAAAAATACCTTATCTATCTATATTGACAAGTGGTCCATTGCCTAAAAATCCTGCAGAATTGTTAATGTCTGTAAGAATGAGAGAAGTACTGAACATATTTAGAAACAATTACGACTTCATCTTTATAGACTCTCCACCTATTTTGCCTGTAACTGATCCTTCAATTATAGCTAAGTATGTGGATGTAGTATGCTTGGTTGTAAGAAGTGGTGTAACATCCAAAGATGTTGCTATTAAGAATGCAAAAAAATTTCAAGAAATTGATGTTAAACGGCTTGGGGTTATTCTTAATGATGTTAGCAGGCAGAATTCAGACTATTATTATACTGAATACTATTATAGCTATTATCACAGGGCAGAAGATTTAGAAAATCTTTAAGTACAGTTTACAGTTCTATCTAAGAAATTGTCTTAGATTCCATTCAGATTTTTTAATCCTCTTATTTTTCAAAACTCAATGGGAAAATAGAAAAGAATAAAGAAAAATAGAAATTTTAAATATTTTTAATTTTTTGGAAACTATAAATGTCAGAGCACAATAGAGCTATCAGGTTCTTTGATTCCTTTATCGAATGGGGCATTATCTGTCTGATTATTTTTACTCCTGTAGCATTTAGTACTGTTGAAATCTGGTCAGAAACTGTTATGGAACTAATTGTTTTCCTTTTAGCCCTGGTATGGTTCTTAAAGATTTATATCCAGGGAAAGATTTCCATCATTGAAACTCCAATAAATATATTAATACTAATTTTTTTATGCTTAGTAGTTTTTCAGTTAATACCTTTGCCTGATTTTTTTGTTGATCTCATTTCTCCAAATACAAAAAAAGTAATAGATTTCTATACACCGAATATTCCTGGTTCATTAAATTTTAAGAGAATATCCCTCAACCCATGGGAAACCAGAGGAGAACTTTTGAAGCTGTTAACTTATGTTATGATTTACTTTCTGGTAGCAAATAATTTTAAGGGTAAAGATAGGAAAAATAAGTTAATTTTATGCATAATAATAATTGGTTTTATCGAAGCATCATATGGAATCATTCAGTATGTAAGTGGTGAAAAGATGATTTTTAGATTAAGAAGAATGAATTATGCCAAAGATAGATTAATCAGTACCTTTCCTAGTGCTGACCATTTTTCAGCTTATATTAAAATGTGCATTTTCCTTTCTATTAGTTACCTGATCTATTTTTTTGATAAAGTAAACAGAAACAGGGGCTTTGAATTTAGGAGAAGAAGGAAAGGTTCGAAGAGGGGTAAAAGGACTTTAAATTCTTTAAGAGAAGCAAGAGATTTTATCTCTTCAGAAAAAAATTGGGAGAAGAAGATAATGCTTATTTTTGCTATAATCATAATGATAGTTGCTTTAATTTTTACGAAGTCAAGAGGAGGTATTTTGAGTTTTCTTGTATCCATTATTTTTCTTGGTATTATCTTCTTCCTCAGGGGTTCTTTAAAAACACATTTATGGACTATATCATTAATCATCATAATAACATTAATTTTTGGTTTTTGGATCGGGTTCACACCAGTCTTTGATAGATATCTTAATTTCAGCATGAAAGAAGAACTTGAGGAAGGAAGGTTTTCAATTTGGAAGAGCACCTATAATATATTCAAAGATTATCCTATCTTAGGGACAGGATTTGGAAGTTTTGTATATGTTTTTCCTTCTTATTCTTTGAGGAGCAATCAATTAGAAGTGAATCATGCACATAATGATTGGCTTGAGTTATTATCCGATACAGGTATTTTAGGTTTGCTAACAATGGGTTCAGGAGTATTTTATCTTAGTATTTTCAGTTTGAGAAATGTTTTAAAAACTAAAAGTGATAGTCAAATCTGGATTTTTTTAGGAGGTTATACAGCTATTCTGTCAATAGTTATTCATAGCTTTGTAGATTTCAATCTAAGAACTTCTGCTAATGCTTTTTTAGTAGCCGTAATTATTGGAATGTTAGCTTCATTTTCAGAGACAACTTCTGAAAAGGTTATAGAAAAAAGATAAATGGAAATCCAGCTTAATCCTAAAAATCGCCTTTTTTTAGCAGCAGTAACTACCCCTTTTATTATCATTTGGATGATTTTGATTTTTACTTTAATATATTCACATTTTTTGTTTAACAAAATCTCAAATATCAGTGAGGAAGATCTTGTAAAATATAAATCCTTAGATTTAGATAAAATAGCGGCAGGTAGGGTTGGATTCATGATTAAAGATGATACAAATCTTAATTTACTCTTAGCTGATAATTATGCCCAAAAGGGAGTTCTTAATATTGAAGATATGGATGAAGGAATGAAAAATAAGATAAAGGAGGAGCTTTTAGGTGTGGAAGAAAATCCAGGTGGAAAACTCAAAAATCCTGTAAGAGATTTTTTCAAGGCTATTGAATTTTACCACAAAGCAATTATCAGTAATCCACTTTCAGGAGAAAGCCATCTTAAGTTGGGAATATTATATGCTGATTTAAAAATGAACGATAAAGCCTGCCAGGAATTCGAAAGAGCAGCATTACTGGACCCTACAGATGCTTATCATCAATTTGATGTAGGTCGTTACTTTTTGAGTATAGGAGAATATAAAAAGGGATTTAAAAGTTTAAAGAGGGCTGACAGTTTTAACTTTCAGTCTTTGTCTTTAAGTTTGGATTTGGTTTGGGAAGCAAGACAAAGTTACCAAGATTTGATAGAGGTAACGCCAGAAACTTCTCCAGCTTTTTTAGCCTTGGGTGGGTTTTTATTAAACAAAGGAATGTGGAGTGAAGCTGTAATGGTGTATAAAAAAGCAATTTCAAAAGATCCAAAAAATTTCTTTCTGTATAAGTTTCTTTCCTCAGCTTACGAGAAGAAGGACATGCTGGATGAAGCTATTAAGCTATGGGAAAGTGGAATAAAGAAAAACCCTGAAAATCCTGATATGTATTTTTATTTAGGTAAAATTTATTCCAAAAAAAATGAATTAGATGAAGCACTTTTTAATATTAAAAAAGCAATTGCGCTGTCTAAAGAAAGGGTGGATACAAAAACTTTAGTTGAATATCACCTGATTTTAGGAGATATATATTATAGCAAGATGAAAGATTTTAAAAAAGCTTTGGAAGAGAGTGAGATAGTTTTGAAATTGAATTCCACTGAAGCAAGAGGATATTTTTTAAAGGGTTTGTGCTACAAAAGCATAGATTCTGATCCAGCAGCAATGCTAAAATCTTTTAAAAAAGCAGTATATTATAATCCTAATGAATTACAATATAAAATTATTTTAGCTGAAACTCTTTATATTTACAGTTTATATAAAGAGGCTCTGCCGGAATGGGAGAGTATTAAGAAATTTGAGTCTCATGAAAAGATGGCAGAAGAGAAGATAAAAGCGATTAATAATGCAATTAAAGAGGAACAAAGAAATTTGTTAAATAAGATAAATTAATAAGAGAAAAAATAAAATGGATGAAGTGATAGTTAAAAAGATTGATGATCTTGATAAGGATTTTAACAGAATTTTAGAGAATTTCTACAGGCAAAAACTATTTGAAGGTATTGATGGGAAGATAATTATCAAGCCAAACCTTTGTACCATAGCTTCACGAAAGTCTGGTGTTGTATCTGATATTAAGATAGTAGAACATCTCATAAAATTCTTTAAGGAGAAAAAACCAGATGCAGAAATTCTTATTGTCGAATCTGATAGCTTTGATAGAGATGCAGAAGATGTCTTTACCAGATTGGGATATTTTGATCTTCAGAAAAAATGGAATATAAGACTTTTAAATCTAACAAAAGAGGAATCTATTTCAATAATAATCCCTGGGATACCTTATGAATTAAATCTGCCAAAGATTTTTTTGAAAGATTTTTTCTTTGTCTCTCTTGCGAATCTAAAAACTCATGATTACCAAAAGATAACCTGTATTTTCAAGAATCAATTTGGCTGTTTACCTGACAGGTTAAAAGAGAGGTATCATCCTTATCTTGAAGAAACTCTTTATGCTCTTGATAGATTTATTGATCCTGATCTTTGCATTGTTGACGGAAGGATAGCTCTTGAAGGGAACGGACCAGTAGATGGTGAGCCTTTAGAAACAGGGATAATGGTAATTGGAAATAAATCAATTGCAGTTGATACTGTATGTGCTCAAATTATGGGATTTAAGCCTGAAGAGGTTCCTTATCTAAACTATGCTTTTAAGAAGAGTAAATATGATTACAAAAAGATAAAAATCGCAGGTGATGATTTAAGGTTTAATTTTAAGTTTATACCTAAAAAGCTTTATGTTGGCATCAGGCTGAAGATATTGATTACAAGAACTTCAGTTGCTATTACTAATTTTTTGAAAAAGTTGTCTTTTCACATTCTTTATTTTGGGATCATTCAAACTTTTTCCCGCATACCAGGTTATATTAAAAAACAGATAGTGAAACAATGATAAATGTTGAAAAAAAATTGAAGGTTGGTATTGTCGGTTGTGGACTCATAGCTAAACTTTCTCATATTCCAGCAATAAGAAGAATTCCAGAAATAGATTTAACCTTTGTGGTTGATGCTAAATTAGAATGGGCAAAAGAAACAGCTCAAAGATTTATTGTTCCTAATTACTCAAGTAATTATTCTGATCTTTTTGGCAAAATAGATTTAGCAATTGTCGCAGTTCCAAATTCTTTACATGCTGAAATTACCTGTGCGCTTTTAGAAAATGGCATTCATGTCCTTTGTGAGAAGCCTATGGAAACAACTGTTGAAAAATGTCAGAAAATGATTGAATGCCAGAAGGGCTCTAAAAAACTCCTTATGATCGGGCACAGCAGACGTTTTGCTTCAAATGTGCTGCTTCTAAAAGAGTTTATAAGGGAAAATTATTTTGGGGAAATAAAAGATTTTAGATTTGTTATGGGACATAAACATACGCTGTGGCCTTCGCAATCTAAATTTGGTTTTAACAGAGAGCTTTCTGGTGGAGGAGTATTAATAGACCAAGGCATTCATTTAATTGATCTTTTAATATGGTTTTCAGGAAAAGAGGGGAAAGTGATAGAGATCCAAGCTGAAGATATTTTGAAAACTGGGACGGAAGATTATGCAAAGGTTACGGTTGAACTGGAAAATGGAGCAAGAGGCATTATAGAGACAAGTAGATTAAAAGAGTTAGATAATTTCTGTGAAATAAAAGGAGAAAAGGGATGGGGAAGGTTCCATGTAGATAACATAAGTTATTTACAAATATTCAGCGAGGAAATAAAGGGATGTAGGAATAACAAGGGTCCTGTTTTGATTAAGACTGAATTAAACAATACTCATTTTGATCAATTGAAGCATTTTTTTAATTGTATAGATGAGGAGAAGGAACCATTAATTAATGGTGAAAAAGCACTTGAGAACATCAGGTTGATTGAGCAAGCCTATAAAATAATGAAAATTTAAAAAATAATATTTATTATTTCAAGAGGTAATAATCTGATTTTTCCCTATCGTATAAATTCATACTAAATACTTTAGGTTATATGAAGATTCTAATGGCGGTATCCTATTATTATTCCTTAGTTGGAGGCACACAAACTGTTGTTAAGAAGCTCGCAGATAAACTTAGCCAAAGAGGCCATGAGGTAGGGATTCTTACGATGTATGTAAACAAAAAAGGAGAAGTGGAATGGAAAATGGAAGAGGTATTTGAACAAGGAATAAGGGTTATTAGATGGCCGGCAAAACCTATTTCTAAAACAAGCGGTTATTTAAGCCGTATTGGGAAAAAGCTCTTTAATATCCTCTTTATACCAAAACTTAACTTTTATAGAATTATGAGAAAATATGATATTCTTCAGTTTTATGACGTAAACGATTTAACTTTTCCTTTCTTCTCTCTTTTTTTGAATATCCCAAAAGTCTTTTTCTGTGCTACTCTCGCTGAACGCTTTAGCTTCTACAAAAAAAATTTTTTTCCGAGAACTATTCTGAAAAAATCTGCTGATATCTTTTTGGTATCCAATGAGAATACCCGAAGGCTTCTTTTAGAGCTTGGAATAGAGGAGGAAAGAACCTTTTCTCTTCATTATGGAGTTGATGGAGAAAAATATCATCCGGATTTCACAAAAAAAGAAGATGACCTTTTACTCTTTGTAGGAGCTCTCGAGGAGAGGAAAGGGGTTCATGTGCTTCTTGAAGCGTTGAGATTTATAAATCAACCTATAAGGCTCATATTGGCTGGTCCAGTAAGAGATGGAGTTTATGCATCAGGGCTTTTAAAAAGAGCTTCAGAGCTTAATAAGGATACATGCCACAAGATTGAATTCTTAAATTATTTAGAGGAAGAAAGTCTTATTGATTATTATCAGAGGGCATCCATTTTCGTATGCCCATCTCTTGCTGAAGAATTTGGGATAGTAACCATAGAGGCCTTAGCCTGTGGAACTCCGGTTGTGGCTTCAAGGGCAGGAGGTCTACCTTACGCAATCAAAAACGGGGTACATGGATTTCTTACCAGTCCAGGAAACCCTGAGGAATTAGCCTCTGCGATCGAATTACTTTTAAGGGATCCTGAACTACGCCTCAAATTCGGAAAAGAGGGGAGTACATATATTTTAAAAAATAATTCGTGGGACAGAATTTCAAAGGAGTTGGAGGAAATCACTTTTAAGAGTTTTAAAATTTTATAACTTCCTCAGATAGATATCTTTAAATTGGCTGTAATTACTTGGAACAGGACCAAATGGCAAAGATTGCTTTCATATGTCTGACATTTCACTGGCCCCCTCTTGGTGGTGCCTGGATTGATGAGAAAGAGGTTTTGAGTAGGCTTTCAAAAATCCATGATGTTACCTTAATAGTACCTGACTACCAAAAGTTTTCCCCAAGAGGGAAGATTGATGGCAATATGCCTTTTAAGATCATTAAGATACCTTTTAATACTTTTACCTTCAATTTTTTTAATGTATCGAGAAGAGTAGCAAAGACAGTTAAAGAAATTAATCCTGATTATGTTGTTTTTGGAGAAGGAGGGATTTTAAAACCCTATATTATTAACGCATTGAAGGATTATCCTTTAATCTTAAGATTTTATTCAACATCTGTCTGGTGTTTTGATCAAAATTATTTTCCAGACGGGAAACCTTGTAATAATACATTGAGAGATAATTTTATCAAATGTGTAAAATGTGCAGTTAAAATAGGGATAGTCAATAGAAACTTGAACAGATTTCAGGAATTTTTGGGGTCCATTGGATTTTTGCCAACATATCTAAGTTCACTCAAGAACTGCTATAGAAACTCAAGAGCAATAATTGTATATAACGAAGATATAAGGAGCTCATTGATATCTTTTAACAAAAATGTTTTAGTAATCCCAGGAGGAGTAGATTGCAGAAAATTTTACCCAAAAGGAAACGAGAATACTGGAAAGGTAAGAATAGTAATGTCAGGAAGAGGGGATGATCCAGCTAAAGGTTTTCATATCCTGCGAAATGCCTGTAATGAGTTGTTGGATTTGAAAGAAAAATTTGACTTAAATGTTACTTGGTGCCATTCAAAGCCACCAGAGTTTGAAAAATATATCCATATAATCAATTGGATAAATTATAATGAACTGCCATCCTTTTATCAAGACGCTGATTTATGTGTTATCCCTTCTATTTGGCCTGAGCCGTTTGGAATTGCAGCTGTTGAAGCTATGGCGTGTGGAAAACCTGTGATTGCTTCTAATATAGGGGGGTTAAAGAAAATAGTTGAAAACGGTAAAACAGGGTATCTTTTTGAACCCGGTAATTGCAGTGAACTAGCAGAGAAACTGAGAATTCTTATATTGGATAAAAAGTTAAGAGATGAAATGGGAAGAAATGGTAGAATAAAGGTTGAGAGAGAATATAACTGGGAAGTTATTATGGATAGATATTATTACCCCCTTTTCCAATTATAAATGGGTTAGTTATAGTGAAGATTTTAATTATAAAAATGCGATTTCCCTATCCTGTCTTTGCAGGAACTGATCAAGTAAGTTTTAACCTAATAAAAGCTTTATCAGAAAATAACGAGGTAACTTTAATATCTCATGTGAGGTCAAAGGAAAATATTGCAGATGTGCCAATATTAAAAAACTATTGCAAGGAAGTTATAACGGTACAATTTCCTAACCCAAAAACGTTTTTGGGAAGGCTCTGGAAAAGGTTTAAACGAGAATTTTTGTTATTTTTTTGTCTTATCCCCAGAGAATTTTCTGATTATACCTCAAAAGAGCTCGGGAAAGTCATAAAGAAAAAATTAAAGGAAGAAAAATATGATTTTGTTCAAATAGAATATTTTTATGCAGGTAAATATCAGAAATATATTAAAGATGCAATAAGTGTTATTCTTTCCAATGATGCCTATTTTATAACAGCCTATCAGATATTCAAATTTAAAAAAAGATTAAAATCAAAAATCGTTTCTTTCTTTGAATATCTTGCAATCAAAAGATATGAGTTAAAGATGTACAAGAAGTTTAATTGGGTATTTTTTATAAGTAAAAAAGATGAAGAAATCATAAAGGAATTAATTCCTGGATTGACTAAGACAAGGGTAATCCCGCTAGGTTTTGAGATAAAAGATAACTTTAAGGGTGAGGAAGAAATAAAGAAAAGTTTAATATTTGTTGGAGGAATGAGAGCTTATTTTAACATTGATGCAATGTTATTTTTTTGCAAAGATATTTTTCCGTTGATAGAAAAAGAAGTTCCAGATGTTAAGTTGTACATTGTAGGAGAAAGTCCTGGTGAGGCAATAAAGAGTCTATCTTTAAAAAATAATATTTTTGTTACAGGATCGGTACCAGATGTTAAACCATTCATAAATAAGTGTGAGATTTTTATTGCTCCTTTGAGAATAGGAACAGGAATTAAGACAAAAATTATAGAAGCATTAGCTTGCGGTAAACCTATTGTTACAACTTCTATTTGTGTCCAGGGGTTAGAAGTCGAAAATGGAAAACATATAATTATTGCAGATGAACCTGAAAGTTTTGCAAAAAAAGTCATTGAGCTTCTTAAGAATTCTAATATGAGAAAAGAACTTTCTCGAAATGCGCAAAAACTATTTTATGAGCGCTACGAACTGAATTCAGTTAAAAATAAAATTCAGAAAATTTATTCAGATATATTAATGCATGAGAGAGCTGGAGCATAGGATGGAAATATTCTGGGTAACTCAGACAGATTTTGATGAAAATTTAGATATAGCTACTTGGAAAGAGATGGGAATTTCTTTAGGCAAATTAGGACATAAGGTAAATCTTATCTTGCCGAGATTTAAAAGAGGTAAAGCAAATTTATTAAAAGATGTGGAAACAACTCTTTTGCCATACCCAAAGGTTCGTTTTCTTAGAGGTCTGATATTTCAAATTGCCCTACTCTCCTACATGGGGTTCATTCTGGTCTTTAAAAAACCGGATGTAATAATTACTGATCATTTCTGTATTTTTACTATGAGTATATTTACTCTTTTTTCAAAATTAAAATTGGTTAAGAGTAAGTTCATAATAGATATTAGAGGTGTTCCTATTTATACTGGGGAGGAAAAGAATATTAATTATAAAACCCAAAATATAAGGTTTTATTCAGGGCTTTTTTTTGCTAAATATTTATATGATGGTATTACAGTTATTACTCCTATGTACAGGGAGAGAATTTCAAAGGACTTTAAGATAAAATCCGATTTAATAGGGGTATGGGAATCGGGTGTTTCATTGGAACTATTCCATTGTATGGCAAATAAAAATATGCGCAAGGGAATGGGTTTGGATAATAAATTTATTGTTATGTACCATGGTTCAATGCTTGCTTCAAGAGGGTTGAAGGAATTGGGTAGAGCTATAGACGAATTAAAAACTGAGATTCCTGATCTATCTCTTTTCCTTCTTGGACACGGACCTGGAATACATGAAATAAAAGAGTTTGTTCAAAATAATAAATTAGAAGGGAAAGTAATAATTCATGGTTCAGTGGAATATACTGATGTTCCAGATTATATTGCGATGTGTGATGTCGGAATTCTACCATTTCCAGATCTTTTATTGTGGAGGATGAGCAGCCCTCTAAAACTTATGGAATATTTAGCAATGGGTAAACCGGTAATTTTAACAAGGATACCTGCACATGAATTTGTCATAGGAAAGAAGAAATGCGGGATATTCATTGATTCTCATCACTTAAAGGATATCAAAGAAGGAATCAGAAATGCTTACAAGATAAGGTCAGAACTTAAAAAAATAGGAGAAGAAGGAAAGGAAATAATCAGGGAAAGATTTACCTGGAACCAGCAAGCCCAAAAGCTGTCGACGTATCTCCAAAAAATAGTTAATAATTAGTTATAAAAAGTAGAGCAATATAAATGATCTAACAGGAATTAAAAAATGAATAGGATTAACTTTAGTAATACTTGTAGGGATGTAAAACAGAAGGTATTTTATAGAAATGGGCTGCTAATAGCTGTGGCTTGTTTGCTAGTCTTTATCTACAGGATGACTATTGCTGCGGATCAAAATTCTATGGAGGGAATGCTTATTGTTGTCCCTGCTTTGGTGGCTATGATATTTCTTTATTATAGCCCAAAATTATGTATTGCTTTGATTATAATTTGGATTCCTTTCAGGAATCTGCTGGCTGGCGGAGTTGGAGAATTTTATGAAGGTTATGACATATTTGCTATATTACCTGAAGAGATGAAATATCTGGATACATTTTTATTACTAATCTTAACTGTTTGTTGGTTGTCAAGGGTAGTTTTTTATAGAGAACCCTTTAAAAGGACTCCCATGGATAGACCAATATTAATTTTTTGCTCTTTTGCATTGGTATCTGCTCTTGGGAATCTCACTTCGCCTATAATTGCTATTACAGGTGTCCGGACATTTTTACAGTTTGCGGCTTTTTATTATGTTATTATTCAGTTGGAATTGAGTGAAAGCTTTTTAAAGAAAATGGTTTTTCTGTACCTGATTTTAGCCATGATTCAAACTCCTATTTCAGTTTATAACTTATTATCTCAGGAAAGTTATTACCATGCTTCTGGAGATCTTACCATAGGGACTTTAAAAGGAGGAGCTAATCTATTAGCCCATTATGAAGCAATGATGATGTGTTTTGCTATTGGTCTTATTAAATTTAATCCAAAGAAAAAGCTTATATATATTCTGCTTTTTGTCTGGTATATGGTATCATTTTTTACTACTTCGGGGCGAGCAGCCTTATTCATTTTTCCTGTGGCAGCTCTATTTGTCATAAATCAAGATATTAAAGAGGCTATGGATTTTATAAAATCTTATTTTATTTTATTTTTAATTTTTATAATTGCTATCTCATTTGTACTTTTCAGTGGATTGAAAGATATATATTATGGCAAAAATCTGGAAGAGTTAAATCTGGTCCAGCTCTTTGAATACTCTAAGATTGAACAGAAGGGTTATGAAGGGAGAACCTATTATTTTGAAATTGCATGGGAGTCTTTGAATGAAGAAGCTGTTAGCCCTTTGATAGGCGTGGGTCCAGGAATGTTTTTAAGCAACACAGGGCAATTTTTTGAGGTCCCTTTATACGACAAATATAACTTAGAATCTTCAAAATATGGTTATAGAGACGAGGGTGAAACTCTTTTACCAGCAGATATACCTGTCCTAATGACCGAGTTTGGGTTTTTAGGAGTGTTAGCATTTTGGTACATTCTTTATGAGATATATAGAAATTTTAAGAAAGGAGTTAAATCCTTTGATGACCCATTCTGGAAAGGGATTTCTGCAGGTGCTATTGGTATGATTTTAATGATTACTGTGGTAGCAGTTGGGGAAAGAACTTATGAAACTATTTACTTGCAATTCCTTTTATGGTTTTTTGTAAGTATGGTCTATAAAATGAGACTTATTAATGAAAAAAAAGAGCTCCAGAATGAAAAAATAGAAAGAGTTTTTTCCTCTTGATAAATCACGATTAAAATATTTGCTATGAAGTTATTAGTAGTAAACAAATTCTATTTTCTAAGGGGAGGCTCTGAAAGGTATATCTTTGAGTTAAATAAAGTATTAGAAAAAAATGGATTCACGGTAATTCCATTTTCAATGAAAGATGAGAAGAACTTCCAAACAAAATATTCTCAATATTTTGTAGGTAATATAGATTTCCAGAATAAACTTTCTCTCATCGATAGGTTAAGATCTGTTTTCCGAATTCTGTATTCCTTTGAAGCGAGGAAAAATATCTTAGAACTAATTGAGAATGCTAAACCAGACTTAGCACATATTCATAACATTGCTCATCAGATATCTCCTTCAATTTTACCAGCTTTAAAAAAACGAGGGATTCCAGTTGTCCAAACCCTCCATGATTTTAAGTTAGTTTGTCCAAGTTATTTATTTTATACTCGCGGGAAACCTTGTGAAGAGTGTAAAAAAAATAAATTTTACAAAGCAATTGTGAATAAGTGCATAAAGAATTCTTTTTCAGGAAGCTTTCTAATAGCTATGGAAATGTATTTTCACAAAATGACAAAAATTTATAATAACATAGATATTTTTATAACTCCAAGCCTGTTTATGAAAAGAAAGCTTGAGGAATTTGGGATTTATACTAACAAACTTGTCCATATACCAAATTTTGTTTTAGCAGAATCTTTTTCTCCAAATTACGATTTTGAAGATTATTTTATCTATTTTGGGAGGCTTTCTGAAGAAAAAGGAGTTATGACATTGCTAAAAGCTGTAGAAAGGAATTGGAAAATTAAACTTCTTATTGTAGGAGAAGGGGTGCTTGAGGATGAATTAAAGAGATATGCAGAAAAAAAAGGGCTTAAGAATGTAATCTTCAAAGGCTATAAGTCAGGAAGCGAGTTTCAGAATTTGATAAGGAATGCCATGTTTACGATTCTTCCCTCAGAGTGTTATGAAAATTGTCCAATCTCGATTTTGGAATCATTTGCAATGGGGAAACCTGTAATAGGTGCTAATATAGGTGGAATACCAGAATTGATTAATGAAGGCTCAGACGGGCTTCTTTTTGAGTCAGGTAATGCAGCAGATTTAAATGATAAAATTATTTATTTATTGAATGATCCTTGCAAGATAAAAGAAATGGGTAGGAGAGGAAGGGAAAAGGTTGAGAAATTATATAATGTAGAGCTTCATTATCAAAGGATCATGAATATTTATCAGAAATTAATTACAAATAATACTTCACTCTCAATACAATGAATATTACCTTAATCTACCCTGATATAATTCATAATCTCTCTTCCTGGAGAGGATATTATCATTATGGTATTGGTTATTTAGCTGCTTCTCTCAAAAAGGTCGGCCATAATGTATCACTCTTGCATATTGCTCAGCCAATAAAGAAAGAGGAGTTGTTTAAAAGGATGAATAGAGAAAAGGTGGATTTAGTAGGATTTTCCACTACTACAAATATGTGGCCATTTGT
>MGDB01000140.1:29440-30328 GCA_001790645.1 Candidatus Schekmanbacteria bacterium GWA2_38_11 | reverse complement strand
TTTGATACCAGTGACACTTGAGAGCTGCTCTAAGCCGAGATAGACACCATCATACATAGAGGTTGAACCATCTGCGCTTAAACCATCAATTGCGGTGTTCAATGTATTCTTGTCGCTTGTAAGTGGTTGTTGTAATTCGGCATCGTCAGAAAAACTGACCACGCAGGCTTTGTCAGTAGAGCCCATGCTGTCTATGAAAGCCTTTGCAGCTAACTTAGCTGCATCAATTCCTGTGGTGTTACCATATGTATAGTCCATACTCCCGCTGGTGTCTATAACCAATGCAATATTCAATTGTGAATTACCTGCCATTTCCTCTACATTTGTAATCTGCTCTTTTACTGAAGTTTGTTCTTCAGTTGATTGCTCTGTGAGAGTAAAGTTTGTTACATCAAGGCCTCCGATTTCTTCCTGGTTTTCATTTTTGACCTGCGCATAAACCTTAATTTTGGGAAATTCAGAGACTTCTATCTGGCTGATGTTTACATTCATTGCAGAGGTTACCTGGGCTTTCTTCATTTTAACATAAGGCACATGGATTTTTTTTACGGCACCAGGTTCTCCAGGAACACTTTTCCCAAACCGACTATTAAGATTTTTTATTGCTGCATCTCCTGATGTCAGAAAGCAAAAGCAAATAAATGAAAATGTGAATAACAATGATTTCATTAATATCTTTTTCATATTTTTTCTCCTTTTATTCAGCCTGATAAATCCAGGGCAAGTTTTTGATATAAAAATTTATGAATTTACGGTTGGAAATTATTCATTCACCCAAATCACTTTAGGCTCGTAAGCCCAGTAGCCGGATTTGACATACCTTGTTTCGTAATGCTCGCCGACATAGGTGCTGCCATGCCACTGCCCGGGCATCCAGAATGATTCCGA
>MGDB01000140.1:29216-29425 GCA_001790645.1 Candidatus Schekmanbacteria bacterium GWA2_38_11 | reverse complement strand
AGCCATTTTGTCCAGCAGTAGTGCACCGAGGATTCCCCCGCCTGCGCCTATGACAATTCCTGTCCAGGTATTCCTCTGTTTCGAACCTGCCTCCGTAACAGTGGAAAGAGAAACAATTAGACAGCAGGTGATTGTCAGAAGAACAAGTGTTTTTTTCATAAAAACCTCCCTTTTAAATAAATTTATTTCCCTTTTAATTATCAAGACGG
>MGDB01000140.1:27488-29205 GCA_001790645.1 Candidatus Schekmanbacteria bacterium GWA2_38_11 | reverse complement strand
ATTTTTATACATATTAAATTAATAAACAGTTGCACGCGAAAATATTTATGGTATATTCTGCATTATCAGAAATAGTTCTAAAATAAATTTGTGTTGAATAAGAGTGTGTGATATAATTAAAAGACATATAATGATAAACACCTTATGTAATGGGGAAAAACGTTAAAGGATGCTTCATGAACAAAAAAGAGACAATAATAAAAGCAGTTAAAAAATATTTTAAAGAAAAGTCAGAATATTTTGGCATAGAGATGGCCTTTTTATATGGTTCATGGGCAAGAGGATTCCCGTGGCATGATTCTGATGTAGATATTGCAGTTGTTTTTACAAAGGAACATTCTTCTGAAGATAAGTTGTTTGAGATATTAACTGCCATATCATTAGATATTTCAAAAAAGATTGGCTTAGAAGTAGATGTGATTCCTATTTATAGGGATTTTAGAAAACCAATGCTTTATTACAATGCAATAGTTTTAGGCATTTCTGTTTTTCTTAATAACTTTGATAGATATATTGATCTGAAAAACGAGGCAATTTATCAGATGGAAGATTTTAGTATCTTTGGTTTAAGCTGGCAGCTTGAGATAGCAAGAAGAAATATTGAGGAGTTGAACAGGCTGTAAAAATGTTTTCAGAACAAAGGAAGTTAGTTAAAAAGTTGACAACTTTAATTTTAGAAAGAGAGGAAAGAAAGCAGGAAAAGAACTAATACAAATTACTCATCCAATCTCTCTTCAACAACTACCTCATGTATTGCCTTTCCTCACCCGGGCAACTAAATTAGAGAACAAATTAGAGAATAAGTTTTGATTAAAATAACTTTTTGTTGTATCTTTGAAAAAAATAAAGGTTTTTTAAAAATCCCCCTTAATCCCCCTTCCTGCCGGCAGGCAGGTTTCAAAGGGGGAAAGAGTCGGATTACGCAGGCTGAAGCCTGCGGCTACCAAACTTAACGGGAATTTAGATATTAGGATTTAGAATTTTAAAAAAGATGCAGGAAGAGAAGATATTAGAGGGGTTGAATCCTGAGCAGGAAAGGGCGGTCACTTTTGGCGAGGGGCCGCTTTTGATTGTTGCCGGTGCCGGGACCGGCAAAACAATGGTCATTACAAAAAGGATTGCTCACCTTGTTGCGACAAAAAAGGCAAAGCCTGAGGAGATTTTAGCCCTTACCTTTACAGACAAGGCATCAGCAGAGATGGAAGAGAGAGTGGATGTCCTTATTCCCTACGGTTATGCAAATATCTGGATAAGTACATTTCATGCATTTGGCGACAAAGTGCTTCGAGACCATGCCATTGATATAGGGCTTGTACCGGATTTTCAGGTATTGTCTTCGCCTGAGCAGGTAATATTTTTCAGGGAAAACCTGTTCCAGTTTGACATGGATTATTACAGACCACTTGGAGACCCTACAAAGTTTATTGAAGCCATGATCTCACTTTTCTCAAGGGCAAAGGATGAAGATGTATCACCGGAGGAATATTTATCCTATGTTGAAAGGCTGGAAGAATTTTCCATGAAAGACCCTGAGAATGAGGAACTCAAAGAGACTCTTAAAAAGCAAAGAGAGATTGCCTCAGCTTATAAAAGATACCAGGAGCTTCTCATGAAAGAGGGGAAGGTTGATTTTGGAGACCAGGTCTATCTCACTTTAAACCTTTTCAGGAAATCTAAAGTGATCCTAAAAAAATATCAGGAGAGGTTCCGCTATATC
>MGDB01000140.1:4724-27402 GCA_001790645.1 Candidatus Schekmanbacteria bacterium GWA2_38_11 | reverse complement strand
TGGAGACGATGACCAGAGCATCTACCGCTTCAGGGGCGCTGCCATAAGCAATATTTTAAATTTTAAAAAGGAGTTTCCGGAGTGCAAGGAAATTGTCCTTACAAGAAATTACCGCTCTACCCAGACAATACTGGACGTATCTTACAAGCTCATCACAAATAATAACCCTGACCGTTTGGAGGTAAGGGATAATATTGACAAGCAGTTGATTTCAGAAAAAGGAGAAGGAGAAGGCGTCAGGCATCTTCATTATGACACTCTTTCAAGTGAAGCAGATGGCGTGGCAAAAATAATAAATGATGCTGTTTCAAGCAATAATTATCGCTACAGTGATTTTGCCATTCTTGTGAGGAGCAACAATGACGCTGACCCTTTTTTGCGGTCATTAAATATGCTTGGTATTCCCCACCGTTTTTCAGGAAGCCGTGGGCTTTACAGCAGGGAGGAAATAAAGTTTTTAATATCTTTCTTAAAGACAATAGCAAATCCTGATGATTCAAAAAACCTCTACTACCTTTCAGGGTCGCAAGTTTATCAGCTTGGGAGTTTAGACCTTACTAAATGCTTAAATCTTGCTTCAAAGAAAAAAAGGTCGCTGTTTGAAATATTTTCAACTCCCGTCTATCTTGATGAAGTTGAAAGTATAACTCTTGAGAGCAAGGCTACTATTGAGAAAATTATAAAAGACATAGAGAAATACGTGATGGTTTCAATCCATCTTCCAACAGGCGAAGTCCTTTATAGGTTTATAACTGAGAGTGGGTACCTCGGCCAGTTAAGCAAAGGTAGTGACTCAGGAGGCGATGAGAAGATTAAAAACATTGCCATCTTTTTTGATATATTGAGAAATTTTAATAAGATTACTACCCTTGACAGGGTTACCAACTTTGTTGACCATTTGCAGATGCTGATGGAATCAGGGGATAACCCTGCTGTAGCAGAAGATGATTATGATGCAGATGCAGTCAATATGCTGACCGTGCATAAGGCCAAGGGTCTGGAATTCCCTGTAGTAATCATGGTAAGCCTTATTGACGGGAGGTTTCCGTGGCCAAGAAGACGTGAGGTAATAGAATTGCCGGAAGAACTTATAAAATATGAACTGCCGGAAGGAGACTATCACCTCCAGGAAGAGAGACGGCTCTTTTACGTGGGCATGACAAGAGCAAAAGACATTCTCTGTCTTACATCTGCCCGGGACTATGGAGGGGTAAGGCAGAGGAAGATGAGCAGGTTTCTCTTTGAAGCGTTGGATTTGCCCAAATCTGATGTCTCAACTCTTAAAGCATCTCCAATAGAGGTTATAAACAGGTCTGCTCCCTCGCAGGAAAATGAATTAACAGAATTTGAACCTATCCCGGACAGCAAAAGAATTATTTTAAGCTATTACCAGATTGATGATTATGATACCTGTCCTTTAAAATATAAATATGCACATATATTAAAAGTTCCGGTTATGCAGCACCATTCGGTTGTATACGGAAAGGCTCTCCACGATGCAATCCAGGAATATCATAAGATGAAGTTAAACGGGAGAGATGTGCGTGAGGAGGATTTGATAAGGGTATTAGAGAAGTCATGGGTGAGCGAGGGTTTTCTCACAAGAGATCACGAGGAATTGAGACTTGAAGCAGGAAGGGAAGCCTTAAGAAGGTTTTATGCCGACCAGGAGACTAATGGGATAGTCCCGGTATTTATAGAGAAGGAATTCAGCTTTCCTCTCAGGAATAACAGAATAATTGGACGTTGGGACAGGATAGACATCCTCAACGGGAAAACATTCATAATAGATTATAAGTCGTCACAGGTAAAAAACCAGAAAGATGCTGATAGCAAAGCGAAGGAAAGCCTTCAGCTTTCAATTTACGCACTTGCATACAACGAAATTCATGGTTTTATTCCTGACGAGGTCAGGCTGTATTTTATAGAATCAGGCAGGATTGGCAGAGCTAAAAAAAATAAATCAGATCTTGATGCGGTAAAAGAAAAAATATTTACAGTAGCCAGAGGGATCCGTGCAAGGAACTACACGGCAACTCCAAGCTACATAGTTTGCAAATATTGTGTTTTTAATGAAATATGCCCAAGCTCGGCAGCGGGGTAGGGCAGGTAAGGAACCAGGTAGTAGAGAGTAGAGAGAATACGGGATTAAGGATTAAGTGGTAAGAATTAAGAGAGGTTTCAAAGGGGGAGAAATAGCAGGAAGAAAATAGGAAAATTTAAAAGCTAAAAGTGCAAAGCTATATAGTTATAAGTCATAAGTTATAAATTAGTTACATGTTTTACACTTTTAGTTTGCGAACTCATTGAGGTGATAAATGAATAATAAGTTTTTCGTATTTCTATTAATTGTTTCCATCTTTTTAATCCAGCCTTTTTATCTTCATTCAGAAGTTACAAAAGATGTAAGCTCAGAAGATACAAAATCTCCTGATTTATTAAGACCGAAAATTGTCAGCTTCCAGCCTCTCAGCGGATTTACAGCAGGAAAAGGATACAAGGGAACCGAGGTACTTATTTCAGGTAGTAATTTTGCCCTTGCGGCAAAAAGAAATACTGTGACTTTCGGGAGAAAGATTGCACGGGTCATAGAGGCAACTAAAGATTCTATACTCGTAAGAGTTCCTTATGGGGCTAAAACAAACAGGATACGGGTAAAAACTCCGGCAGGCAGAGTTGTTTCACAGAATAAATTTGAGATCATGGGTAAGCCGGTTATACTCAGCTTTTCTCCCTCAGAAGCTGCTATAGGTGATGAGGTCACAATCACAGGGTTTAATTTTGCAGATGCGAATATCCAATCAAGCGCAGAAAAAAAGAGAGCCTCAAATATCCTTGATAAAGGTTTTTTGAAGGTGAAGTTCGGAAATTTGAAAGCAGAAGTTACTTCTGCTACAGAAAATGAGATTAAAGCGATTGTTCCTGATGGCGCTTTAAATGGGAAAATAAAAGTAATCACACCAGCAGGGACTACAAGGAGCCAAAAAGAATTTGTAGTAAACGAATCTCCTGGTAAAGAAGCTGTTTCTATAAATGTAGGAGATAGTGTTACAGAAACTCTGGATTCAACTGACAATAGTTTTTATGGAATATTTTATGATGTTTATAAGTTTGAGGGGAAAGCACTTCAGACTTTAACAATTAAAATGAGTTCAAATGATTTTGATGCTTATTTATACCTGATTAGTCCTGATGACGCTGTTCTTGCGCAGGATGATGATAGCGGCGGCGGAACCGATTCACAGATTACAATTACTTTGCCTGAAGACGGTACTTATTCCATATACGCAAACAGTGCATTCGAGGGAGCCGAGGGTTCTTATGAATTATCTGTAATTGAACCTTCAGCTTCACTTTTAGGAGCGATATCAGGGACCCTTTCCTTACAGCCTTACATTACATTAAGCGAAGAAGAGCCGAATGATTCACTCCAGACAGCACAGCAGGTAAATTCTCCCCCTGTAAATATTTTCGGGAGCGCATCAAGCTCTGATCCAGGCTATACCGTTTCAGATACACAAGATAAGGTTCAGGATATTTATTCAATGACAGTTGATGGGGCAATAGAGATAACCCTGGAGTCAAGCAGCCAGGATGCGGATTTCGACCTTTTCCTCTTAGGACGCTATGGACATATAATTTCAAAATCAGAGGCAAGAGGGAATGGGCTTAAGGAATCTTTAGTTTATCAGCCTTTATCACCAAGACAAGTATTTATCGGTATTAAGGCATTCAGCGGCTCAGGAAACTATATACTTACAGTGGATAGGCCAAAGAGTACAACAAGTCTTCCTAATGGAGGTTTAAAAGGAGTAAAAGAAAATTTTGTTCCCGGTGAGTTTGTTGTAAAGTTCAGGAAGCAGTATTCAAAAACAGGATTTATGAAGAAACCTGAGATCGGGAGTTTCAAAATGGCAGGCCCGGCTACAGATGGTCTTGCACTCCTGAAGCTTGATGATGCAGCAAAGGTTCTGCAAAGTAAAAACAAAGCCGCTGCTTCCGGCAAGCGGTTCAAGTCTCAGAATATCTCAAATGAAGATTTAAAAACGCTGACAATAGAGACGCTGAAAAAACTCAGGAAGTCTCCTGAAGTAGAAATGGCTGATCTCAATTACATCAGAAAAGCTTATTCAACAACTCCGGATGACAAATATTATAGTTTACAATGGGATTTTTCTACTATGAATCTTCCGCAGGCATGGGACCTGATAAAAGGAAATGATGACGTGATAGTTGCCGTAGTTGATACGGGGATAGCGTCCAAACACCTTGACCTTCAGGGAAGGCTTGTCCAGGGGTATGATTTTATCAGTGACCAGCAGAATGCCCTTGATGGAGATGGAATTGATCCTAATCCTGAAGACCCAGGAGATGATTCAAATCACAAGAAGAGTTCTTTCCACGGGACCCATGTTGCAGGAACAATAGGAGCAGCTACAAACAACGGAACAGGTGTTGCAGGAGTGACCTGGAAAGGGAAAATAATGCCTCTGCGGGTACTTGGTGCCTGGGGCGGGACTGATTTTGATACACTGAACGCCTGCCTCTATGCTGCAGGATTGCCAAACAGCTCAGGGACTACTCCGTCAAAGAAAGCCACTGTAATAAACATGAGTCTTGGTGGCGCCGGTTACAGCCAGGTATTTCAGGACAGGATTAACGAAATATTAAAGCAGGGTGTTACAATAGTGGCAGCAGCAGGTAATGAAAATACAGATACGCTGAGTTATCCTGCTTCCTATAGTGGTGTCATTTCTGTAGGTGCGATTGATGCCAGCCTCAAGAGAGCACCATATTCCAATTATGGTCCAAACATTACAATTGTTGCGCCGGGAGGGAATACATCAGCAGATGTTAATAACGACGGTTATCAGGATGGTGTTTTAAGCACACTGTCTGATGATTCAGGAAAGTTTTTTTATGGATTCTATCAGGGTACATCAATGGCTTCCCCCCATGTTGCAGGAGTAGTTGCGCTGATACAGGCAGCACTGCTTGATAAAGGACTTGCGCTGCTAACTCCTGCAGAGGTTGAAAATATAGTGACTTCTACGGCGATGGATCTGGGCACCACAGGTAAAGACAATACATATGGATACGGGCTTGTCGATGCCCAAAGATGTGTGGAAAAAGCTATAGAATCTATAAGGAGCTCATCACCGGCTATATCCGTCTCAACAGAAAAATTAAATTTTGAAAATAAGAATAACCAGCTTACCTTTTCAGTAACTAACTCAGGGGGAGGAATTCTTACAGTAAACAGCATTGAGGCAGATGCTTCATGGCTTGTTGTTGAGCCTTCTACCGGAACTGTACCTGAGAAAGGTGAATTAATTGTAACAGTCAGTGTTGATTTCACAGGCCTTGCTGATGGTGCTTATTCAACTGCAATAGCTATCAGTTCAAACGGCGGCAATGCAACTATAGATGTCAGTATGCACGTCGGGAAAGCTTTTCAGAGAGACATAGGACCTATATATCTGGTAGTGGTTGATAAGGATACTCTTAAAACTATCAAATCAGCCGAGACGGATTTAGATAAAAACCTTTCATACGAAATCACGAGTTTGCTGGAAGGTGACTATTTTGTTATAGCAGGGACTGATCGAAACAATGATGGTTTTGTATGTGATGACGGTGAAGCCTGCGGAGCATATCCAACCCTTACAGACCCTCAGCTTGTTTCTGTCAAAGCTAACCAGGACACGCAGAATATCAGTTTTGAAGTGATTGAGCAATTTTCAATTCTTTCTTCCGGACTTTTGAAACAGAAGCCAAAGGCTGTAGAAAAGGGATTTAGGATCCAAAGTTTAAGAAAATAGCTGAGGCATCTTGCCTCGGACATGGTCAGGCTTTTGCAGTGGATAGTAAGTGGTAAAAAGGAAATTAGGAAGTTAGCGGAATTAAACATAAAAAGTATGGGTAGGGGAGGCTTCCTGCCTGTCGGCAGAATGGAAGTGGGATGTCACTGGAAATTATAGAGAACAAGAATAGATTTTATGATCTTTATCAGACTATTCATTCTATTGATCTCCCGCAGCCAGAGCCACCCGAGATAGATTTCAATACTGAGATTGTACTTGCAGCCTTTTTTGGCAGGAAGCCAACCGGTGGTTATTCGATAGAATTCGGGGATGCTCAATTAGTGGATAAAAGTAAGTTTAATGCAGAAGTATTAACAAAAGAACCTCTAACTGGCTCAATCCTGACTCAGGCAGTTACAAGCCCATATGCTCTGGCATCAGTTAAGAGAGGAGAAATTAAAGAAATAGTATTTCTAAATAGGGATGGTGATATACTAAAACAAATAAAGCTCCATTAAGGAGTTTAAAAAATAGTTAGATTACACAAAATTTAAATTAAAATTACGGAAATTGAGTATTAATGGACAAAATTCAGGAAATATTTAAAAATTTATAATCGTATGTGACCATATTTATTTTCAATAAAGTCTAATTTTTTTGTTGACAAAAAATATAAAGTTTATAAAAGAATTTGTAAAATTAAATTAGTTATAACACAAAATTATTAGTTACCAATTAAGGGGTTCAAAGTATTTGCAACATGGACGGGAGAGAGCCCCTATAATTTTTTGTGAAAACGGTTTCGCAAGGTATATTAATATCTTGTTACAAATCTACACGAAAGGAGGCCAACTTTAGTGTTTGATACTCTCATAGAATCTGGGCATAGTAGAGCAGGAAAAAAGAAATGGTACATGGCACCAATTTCCGTGCTAATCCATGGTGTTATAATAGGAACCATTATTCTTGTACCTATCCTTTTCCCAGGAGTTGTATCTGAGAAAATCAATGTTAGGCTTTTTGCTCCACCACCACCACCGCCTCCACCACCTCCACCGGCAGCAGCAGCAGCGCCTAAACCAGTAGTTGCTAGGCCTGATGCTCCGCCAAAAATGGTTGACACATCTCAAATAGCCCCTGTTGCACCTACTACGGCAGGAAAGGGCAGCGGTGAGGGAGGAATCGGAGTAATTGGAGGGGTTATAGGAGGAACGGCCGGAGGAGGAAGTAGCTTTTTGAATAACGTAGCACCAAGTGCGGCACCGGAAGCAGATCGTCAACCGCCTGTAATGGTTACAGCAAACATGACTCCGCCCAAGCTCATTCAACAGGTTAATCCAGAATATCCGACTTTAGCCAAAAAAGCGGGAGTAGAAGGGACTGTACTGCTCAGGCTGGTCATAGGGACAGATGGCAGAGTTCAGAAAGCCGAGGTTTTAACGGTGTTGCCGCCAAAGTCAAAAGGGATCGGTTTAGAAGACGAGGCTATCAAGGCAGTTATGCAGTGGAAATTTTCTCCGGCTCTTTCCGCAGGTAAACCTGTAAAAGTTTATTATAACGTTCCTGTTAAGTTTGTTTTAAGGTAAAACTTAAAGTTTTTTATTAAAAGGAGGATTAAAGGTTATGCAGTTTACTTTGATTGAGATGTGGCATTCAATGGGTCTACTTGCCAAGGTTGTCGTATTTATTCTGGCATTCATGTCAGTTACCTCATTGACAATAATGATCGAAAGATGGTGGGCTTTTTTCCAGTCAAAAAGGCAGTCGAAAAGATTTATTACTTCTTCAACTCCATTATTCAGAGATGGCAAATTAGTCGAGATTTATGAAATTGCCAAGAAAGAAAAGAACAGCCATGTAGCAAAGGTTATGGCAGCTGGTCTTCAGGAGATGATATCAGGGAATCCAGGTAATCCAAACCCGGGCAACAAAGCTATTGAAAAGATGCTTATGACAGAAGAAAAAATCGAGGCTGCTTCAAGGGCCATCCAGAGGGAGACAGCAGTTGAGGTAGCAAGGTTCAAGAAAGGTACCGGAGGGTTGGCTACTATTGGAAGTATCTCACCATTTGTCGGACTTTTCGGGACAATATTTGGTATCATCAACGCATTCCAGGCCATGGCAATGAGCGGGTCCGGCGGTCTGGCAACTGTTTCGGCAGGTATCGCTGAGGCATTGGTAACAACTGCATTGGGAATAGGCGTTGCTATACCATCAGTCGTTGCCTTCAACTATTTCGTTACAAAAACGGAAAACTTTGTTGTAGAGATTGATAACTCTTCATCAGAGCTTATTGATTATCTCCTGAAGGAGGTGAGCAAATAGTGGCAATGGATGTTGGAGGAAACAGGACAGTCAAGTCTGACATAAACGTAGTTCCTCTGGTTGATGTATGCCTGGTGCTCTTGGTTATATTCATGGTTGTAACTCCATTGCTGCAAAAAGGGGTTGATGTTAAACTACCAGAAGCTGCCTATGCTGCGAAAAAGCCTGAGGTCAAAGTAACTCTCACCGTTAAGAAGGACGGAACAATTTTTGTGGAAATGGACCAGGTTCCAAAAGCAAATCTCGAGTCAAAATTAAAAGAACTGTTTGAAGCAAGAGTTGAGAAGACCCTTTACATGAAAGCAGATACAACTTTAAATTATCAGGCCATAATGGATATAATGGATATATGCCAGCAGGCAGGAATAGAGGGTGTAGGATTGATGACTGAGAAGAAAGCCGTTGGAGGACAATAGGAAAGGAAAAATTTAGAATTTCAGTATTTCAAAAGATAAGTAAAGTCTTTTAGATTTTTATTTAGGAGGAATATTAGAAATGGGAATGGATGTTGGGGGAAAGAAAGCAGTAAAATCTGATATCAACGTAGTTCCTTTAATTGATATCGTATTAGTTTTACTTGTTATATTCATGGTCATTACCCCGTTGCTTCAAAAGGGAATAGACATAAACATTCCTGAGAAGACCGCTGCCCCTTCAGCACCACCGCCACCTGAGAAGAAACCTATTGTTCTTACTATCAGGCAGGATTCTTCTATTGACATCAACTCAGAACCAGTACTCCGATATCAACTGGCTGAAAAGGTGAAAGAGATTTTTGATAAAAAACCTGATAAAAAAGATAAACTTATTTTTATCAAGGCAGACGGCGCACTTGTGTATGGTACGGTTGTTGAAGTAATGGATATTTGCCGGGGGGCAGGAGTAGATACAATAGGACTTGTGACTGAAGGGAAGAAATATTAATCTCAGTTATTCCACAGAACCCCTTCTTTTATTTGATATTCAGAAAAATATAACAATTATTTCTTCTGCGGAGGTCTTTTTGCTGTGAAATTTTTCCCAAAAGAAGAAAAGTTCTATGATATGTTTGAGAAAAGCTCCAAGAATGTTCTTGTAGGAGCCATGCTTTTAAGAGATTTATTAAACAACTATACAAACGTTGAAGAAAAAGGTAAAAAGATAAAAGAGATAGAGCATGAAGGTGACAAAATCACCCATGAAACTGTAAAAAAGCTAAACCACACCTTTATTACTCCACTCGATAGAGAAGACATCTATGCGCTGATAAGCAAAATGGATGACGTTCTTGACTTTATTGAAGCAGTTTCATCAAGGATGTTTCTCTACAAAGTAAAAACCCCTACCAAAGAGGCACATTCGTTAATGGAAGTTCTGATGAAATCTATAGAGGAGATGGACAAGGCAATCTGCGAGCTGCGTAACATAAAGAAACCTGAGGCAATACTTAAATACTGTATTGAAATAAATACCCTTGAGAATAAGGGGGATGTAATCCTCAGGGATGCAGTGGCAAAATTATTTGAAGACGGTACTGACCCGATAGAAGTAATCAAGCTGAAAGAGATATATGAAAATCTGGAAACAGCGATAGACCGCTGTGAGGATGTTGCAAATGTAATCGAAGGGGTAGTGCTGAAGAATGCCTGACCAATGTTTCTCTCTCAAAAAAAGTTTTATTCAAACCTGCCAGTACAATTTTTCTAATACAGAGTTTAATAATAAGTTGGAAGGATTCAAGGGGTCAAGGATTCAAGGTGTCAAGTGGAAATCAAATCCCCCCTTGCCCCCCTTTTTTAAAGGGGGGTTGGGTGGATTTTTAAATTTTCGACTCCAGGTATTATTTTTAGCAAATCTTTGGAAGAAACACTATTTATGTTTTTAGTTGTATTCATTATCATAGTAGCCCTTATTTTTGATTTTATTAATGGCTTCCATGATTCGGCAAACTCAATTGCCACTGTTGTTTCAACAAGAGTTCTTTCACCAAAATTAGCGGTAGCATGGGCAGCATTTTTTAATTTTGTTGCAGCCTTTGGTTTTGGCGTCAGCGTAGCAAAAACCATAGGCAAAGGGGTAATAAAGCCTGAAATAGTAAATGAGTATTTGATATTATCAACTCTTATAGGTGCAATAGCCTGGGACCTGATAACCTGGTACTACGGCATACCGTCAAGCTCCTCTCATGCCCTTATAGGTGGCCTTGCAGGGTCAGCGATTGCAAGTGCGGGGACAGGAAGCCTGATTCCCGCAGGTCTTTACAAGGTTACACTTTTTATTTTCATTTCCCCTATTGTAGGGCTTCTTCTCGGTTTTTTGAATATGCTGATAGTTTCATGGCTTTTTAAAAATTCCATGCCGTCAAAAGTTGACCGCTGGTTTCGCAAACTTCAGCTTTTCTCAGCTGCCTGCTACAGCCTGGGACACGGAACAAACGATGCACAAAAAACCATGGGAATTATAACAATCCTTCTATTTACAACTGGGTATCTGGGAAAAGAATTCTATGTTCCATTTTGGGTAATAATAACTTGCCATATTGCAATAGCCCTTGGGACACTGGCAGGTGGCTGGCGAATAGTAAAAACCATGGGTCACAAAATCACAAAATTGAGGCCTGTTGGAGGATTCTGTGCCGAATTATCTGGTGCCACAACCCTTATCGGTACAGCAGTATTTGGTATTCCCGTAAGTACAACTCACACCATTACAGGAGCAATTATGGGAGTTGGTTCAACTTCGAGGCTATCTGCTGTAAAATGGGGAGTCGCCAGAGAGATTATTATTGCCTGGATTCTCACTATCCCTATGTCAGCCGTTATCGCAGCTATTGCTTTCAAAATCGTAGCGTTCATTATTTAAAATTCCAAATAAGTACAAAAATTCAATTACCGGATAATTATAAACATAGAATTTAGGTCATTTGAATTTGTTTGAGATTTAATTGTCTTTCTCCTCACAAACTGCACAACATAACAAAACTGTAGGGGTTTGATTCACCTGCCTGCCGGCCGGCAGGTCAAACCCGCAAATAATCGGAATCGGATAAATCTGAAGTCTGCGCATTTTTTAACGGGTTCAATAAATTGAACCCCTACAGTTTACTTAATCCTTATTGAAAAAACTATTCAGCTTGACAAAATATTTTTAATTAATATACTTTCTATTAGAAACTATTTGATATAGGAAATATTTACAATGAAAAGTAAAAATAGCGGCAGAGAAATCCTTGAGAACGCTAAGAGATTTGAAAAGGCTTTGGGAGAATTTGTAAGAATTATCCGTCTGAAAAATCCTTCAAGTTTCTCTAACGTTCATATCACAGGACCTCAATTCGCCACACTGGTATACTTATCAAGAGATAATAATTGTACAATGGGGCGGCTTAAAGAAAACCTTGATCTGTCATTAAGCACCCTTACAGGAATCGTAGACAGGATGATAAAAGCCGGATATGTAGAAAGGCAAAGAGATGGTAATGACAGGCGGGTAGTCCGGGTAAGGATGACAAAGAAGGGTGAGGAGGTATCCAAGGAGCTTAATAAAAAGAGGCATGAAAAAATAATTACAATATTACAGCTTCTAAAAAGAGAGGACCAGGAATTACTGATAGGCACTTTTGAAAGACTGACTTCTCATCTGGTTCAAAATTCAAAAGCAGAGTTATTAACCCATTAAAAGACCTGGGTAATAACTAACTTATAACTTGTAACCTATAACTTATGACTGATAGATTTTAGTAGCGAGTAGCTCTTCTGAAAGGAGAGAATTATGTCTCAGAAGAATAAGTTCAAGACAGCAATAATTCTTATAATAATATTTTTCTCTTTAATAGTTTTTTACAGGGTTTTTTCAATTATAAAGGCAAAGGGGGCATTGGCAAGAGATCCTAAAACCAGCATACCGGTTGAGGTTTCAAAGGTTGCCCGCGGACCTATAGAAAGAAGACTTTTGCTGACAGGAACAATCAATCCGAGTGCGGACGTTGAGGTTTTTTCCAAAATTGCAGGGAAACTGGAGAAGGTTTATGTGGATGTTGGGGACAAAGTTAAAAAGGGAGAACTTCTTGCAGTTATAGAGCACAAAGACCTCTCCTTGCAGGTAGAGCAGGCTCAGGCTACTCTGGAAGTATCGAAAGCTACCTTAGAACAGGCAAAAGTAAATTATGAAACTGCCCGTGATGAATTAGAAAGGATGAAAAGCCTTTTTAATAACGGGACAGTATCAAGGCAGCAATATGATACTGCATTGAGTAAATTCAATAATGCAAAGGCACAGTTGAAGCTGTCAGAAGCCCAGGCAAATAGTTTGCAAACTGCTGCTCTTAATCTTGCAAAAGATCGTTTAGATGATTCAAAAATAATAGCTCCCATAAGCGGAATAATAACCCTGAAGAATTTCGATACCGGCGATATGGTTTCAAACTCCACTTCTTCGCAAAATAACGCAATATTTAAAATAGAAGATATAGAAACCGTTAATGCAACAACAAATGTACCAGAAGTTGATCTTCCACACATCAAAGTCGGAATGGAAGCGCAAATAGTTGTTGCGGCCTTTCCAAATGAAACTTTTTATGGAAAGGTTTCAAATATAACTCCAAGTTTAAATACTGTTACAAGGACTTCTGTTGTAGAAATAGAAACCCCAAATAAAGATAACAGGCTTAAGTCAGGATTTTTTGCTAACATTATCCTTTCAGTAAAAAATGTCCCGGATGCCTTGCTTATTCCTAAAGAGGCAATCCTTCCCAAACAAGGAAAGAACATAGCTTTTGTAGTTAACGGAGGAATTTCCCACCTGAGGAGAGTTGAAATCGGACTGCAGGATGACAAGAATATCCAGGTCTTAAATGGTTTAAAAGAAGGTGAAGAGGTAATAATTACCGGACTCCACGATTTAGAAGACGGCTTAAAGGTTAAGAAGGAAAAGATTTAATGTATATTTCAGACCTGTCAATCAAAAGGCCTGTTTTTGCTACCATGGTTATTGTCGCCCTCATGGTTATGGGGGTAATTTCAATCTACTTTATAGGTGTTGAGCTTACACCTGAGGTGAACCCTCCTTTTGTGACTGTAACGACTTTGTATCCAGGAGCAGGTCCTGAAGAAATTGAGACACTGGTTACAAAGCCAATAGAAGAAGCTGTCAGCTCTGTCAACGGTGTAAAAAAAATCTCATCAAGTTCAACAGAAGGGAGATCTGTTGTCAGTATTGAATTTGAATTTGAAGTCCCTATCAAGCTTGCTGCTGTTGAAGTCAGAGAAAAAGTTTACATAGCAAAGAGTAAACTCCCAAAGGATATTGAAGAGCCAATAATCCAGAGGATGGACCCGGCAGCACGTCCTATTTTATGGTTTGGTCTTTCAGCAAACCTGCCTCCGGATGAGGTAAGAAGAATTGCAGAGGATGATATTAAACCTGCGCTGGAACAAGTTGAAGGTGTTGCTGAGGTTAACGTGGTAGGAGGACTTGAGAGGGAGATTCAGGTTAATTTAGATATGAGAAAGCTGATAGGTTATAATATTTCCATCTCCAAGGTCCTAAGCCTTATAAAAGAAGAAAACATGAACATACCTGCCGGCAGAATAGACCGTGAGAGAGAAGAGATAACAGTAAGGACAAAAGGAGAGTTTAGCAATATTGACCAGATAAAAAATTTAGTCGTAAGGGTTAATGATGGTGCTCCGGTCTATTTAAAAGACATAGCTGAAGTAAAAGACGGGTTCAAGGATATAAGAACTGTTTCAAGGATGGACGGGGTTAATGCTGTTACCTTTTCTGTTAAAAAGCAAAGCGGTGCAAATACGGTGGCTGTTGCGGACAGAGTATCAAAAGCCCTAACAGGTTTAAAGAAAATCCTTCCTCCAGATTTGAAGGTTCTTTCAATTGAAGACCAGTCAGTGGACATTAAGCGGGACGTTAAGAATGTCAGAGAGGCAATCATCCTCGGCGTAATAATGGCTGTATTGATAGTTTTTCTTTTTATGAGAGACTGGCGCAGTACTGTTATATGCGCCCTTGCCCTGCCAACGTCTCTGATCTCAACTTTCTTTTTCATGTACATCATGGGATTCAGCATAAACATTATGACCCTTATGGCGCTTTCATTGGTAGTCGGAGTTTTAATAGATGACTCCATAGTTGTCAGGGAAAATATTTTCAGGCACATGGAAGAGGGGATGGAACCTAAAAAAGCTGCCTCAGTTGGAACGCAGGAGATTGGACTGGCAGTTATGGCGACCACTTTTACCATAGTTGCAGTTTTTGTTCCGATAGCATTTATGTCAGGCATGATTGGAATGTGGTTCAGGTCATTTGGGTTAACAGCCGCCTTTGCAGTAATGGTATCTCTTCTTGTCTCATTTACGTTAGACCCAATGCTCTCAGCTTATTTCATGAAACCGCTGAGCCATTTAAGAAAAAAGGAGACATTTTTTAAAAGACTTTCAGACAGGTTAGAGAAATTTTATAAAGACATTGATTCCAATTACAGGTCAGTACTCCAGTGGGCTTTGAACCATAGAAAGTTAGTTGTAGGAGGCGCTGTCCTGATTTTTATTTTAAGTATCAGCCTTATTTCTTTAATAGGCGTTGAATTTTTCTCTGCGGAAGACAGGGATCAGATTCTTGTTGACATAGAGATGTCTCCGGGTAGTTCACTCACCATGACTGAAAGGGTTGCTTCAAAAGTTGAGACTATTATGAAGAAACATCCGGATGTAACAACGATATTTACTACTATTGGGACAGACGGAGATGTGACCTTAGCTCACCTTAATGTGAAAACAACTCCAAAGGGAAAGAGGAAGAGCGGGAAGAATATTAACGATCTGATGGCAGATACCAGGGAGATGTTAAAAAATATTCCTGCTGCTGATATAATTGTATCTAACAGGCAGATGGAGCAAAATGTAGAGGCGCCTGTAAGTTTCTATATAAGAGGAGAAAACCTTGCTACCCTTAGCAAGCTTTCAGATGAAATAATGCCTATTGTTAAGAAAATACCCGGAACTGTAGATGTGACTTCATCCTTGAAAAAAGGGAAGCCTGAAATGCAGATTGTTCTTGATAGACTCAGGGCTGCTGATTTGGGAGTAGGTGTGGGACAGGTTGCTCCGAGCCTGAGAATAATGCTTGCAGGAGATGTGGCGTCTAAATTCCGTGAAGGAGATAAAGAATATGACATAAGAGTCAGGCTGAATGAGGAAGACCGCAATTCATCTTTTCTTGTAAGTAATGTTTCTTTGAGTTCAACTTTTGGCAAACAGATTACACTCAAGGATGTATCAAAACTCGATCCGGAACTGGGCCCGATGGAGATAAAGAGAGAAAACAGGCAGAGACAGGTAGTAATAGGCTCAAGGTTAAAAAATGTTCCTTTAAGTGATGTTGTGAATGGAATTAAAGCTAAGTTAAAAAATTACAAACTTCCTAAAGGGTATACTATTGGTTTTACCGGACAGTCAGAGCGTATGCAGGAAGCCCTTGGTATTATGATAAACGCTTTATTTCTGGCTATTATCTTTATATATATGGTTTTGGCTTCGCAATTCAATTCATTTGTCCATCCTTTTACAATAATGCTTTCATTGCCATTATCAATTATAGGAGCTTTGACAACCATTTTCCTTGTTGGGCTTCATTTTAACATGTCCATAATGTTTGCAATTATCATGCTAATGGGCCTTGTTACTAAGAACGCAATTCTTCTTGTAGATTATACGAATACTTTAAGGTCCAGAGGATTTGAGAAAAAGGAAGCAATTCTTTCAGCAGGCCCTGTAAGGCTGAGGCCGATTCTTATGACCACTTCAGCAATGATTCTTGGTATGTTTCCTGTAGCAGTGAGTACTGCACCTGGTTCTGAGTTCCGCGCCCCCATGGCAATTTCAATAATAGGCGGGCTCATAGCTTCTACAGTTTTAACCCTTGTTGTTGTTCCTGTTGTTTATTATATTCTGGATGAAGGAATAATCTCTTTAAAAAATAAATTTAAGTTCTTTTCATCCGGATCTGAGCCACAGGGTTCTTAAAATAGCAGAAAATAAATTCCGTATTCCAAGCAGCCACAAAAGTCCAAATAAATTCTGATTTTCAAAAACGTTATAAGCTGTGATATAAAGTAGCGAGTAGAGATTAGCATGACTGCCGGCAGGCAGTAGAGGCGAGTCGGCGACTCGCCCGGTGAATTTAGAGTAGCAGGACAGGCGTCTCGCCTGTCAAAAAGAAGCTGGGAAGTTTGTAAAATGTAGGGCAACCCTTTAGGGTTGCCTGCCTACCGGTAGGCAGGCTTTAATGCCCTACGGCTTACAGCTTTTTCATCATTTACACTTGCTTTACCATTTAGATTTTGATATTTGAATCAACACTATGAAGATAGATGGTAACACAACAATCGTTGGCCTGTTTGGTTATCCGGTAAGGCATACTCTTTCGCCGGTCTTCCAAAACGCTGCTTTTCAGGCGAAGAAACTTAATTATGTATATCTTCCTTTTGAGGTCGCTCCCTCCGGCCTTGAAGCTGCATTAAAGAGCCTTCCGTTACTTGGAATAACAGGTGTGAATGTAACAATCCCTCACAAAGAATCCGTAGTTCCTTATCTCTCCGGTGTTTCCAACGAAGCAATGATCGTTGGAGCAGTTAATACAATTTCAGTAGTTAACGGAAAACTGCTCGGTTATAACACTGATGGTTACGGATTTGTTGCTGCCCTGAAGGAAAACTTAAAGACAACTCTCAAAGGGAAGAAAGTAATGCTCTTGGGAGGAGGAGGAGGAGCAAGGTCTGTAGCCGCAAAATCAATTCTTGAAGGTGCTAAAAAAGTCTATATTGGTGATATAGTAAAAGAAAAAGTTGCAAAACTTATTTCTGACCTTAAAAAAGTATTTCCGTCTGCAGAGATTAATTCCTATAACATGAAAGAAAACGAAATTAAAGAGGTATTGGGAGAGGTTGACATTTTAATTAATGCCACACCCGTTGGTATGAAGAAAGAAGACCCTCTGCTTGTAAATCCTGAATGGTTAGGAAAAGGCCTTCTTGTTTTTGACCTTATCTATAATCCGTTTGAAACAAAGCTTTTGAAGACTGCAAAGAAAATGGGATGCAGGTGCTGTAATGGTCTGGATATGCTTATCCATCAAGGAGCGCGAAGCTTTGAAATCTGGACAGGAAAAAAAGCACCGGTAAAAGTGATGAAGAATGCACTGCAGGAAGTGTTGAAGTCAAAGAGATGAAAAATTTTTGGGACAAGAATGCTACGCTTATCGAAATGGGTCTTTGGACTCGTTAATTCATAAATGGAAATAGAGCTTTGTCACCCTCCCCTTAATCCCCTCCCATCAAGGGAGGGGAAATAATTAGGAGGGAATAGGGTATGGATTTAGACCCAAGAAATTTGATTGCAGGTTGAGTCGGTGAATAACCCACTTCTTACGGGAAAAGGTCATCAACGATTTCCCTTTCCCATTGCGGGAGAGGGTTAGGGGTAATTTTAAAAAAAGTCACCAGCAACAAAATTAGATATTATAAAAGTAAAACAATGGAACAAAAAAAAAATAATATAATTCTTGTTGGTTTCATGGGAACGGGTAAATCTGTAGTTGGTAAAAAACTGTCAAGGGTGCTGAAGAGAGAATTGGTAGATACGGACAGTCTGATTGAGAAAAAAGCAGGTAAGTCTATCCCAAAGATATTTTCTGAAGACGGAGAAGAACATTTCAGGGGTTTGGAATCAGAGGTAGCAAAAGAAGTTTCCAAAAAGAAAAACTGCGTGATTATAGCAGGTGGAGGAATTGTTCTCAGGGAAGAGAATATCAGAGTATTAAAAACTAATGGAATATTGATATGTCTTGAAGCATCGCCTGAAGTGATATATGAGCGGGTGAAGAATGATACCTACAGGCCTTTGCTTCAAGTTAAAGATCCCCTACAGAAAATCAGAGACCTTCTTGAGTACAGAAAAAAGTATTATGATAGAGCTGACTATTTCATCGATACCTCAGAATTGATCATAGATGAAGTAGTGGATGAGATAATGAAGTATGAAATGTCAAAATCCAAAGTTCAAAATCCAAAATAAATTCCAAATCCCAAATAAATTACAATGTTCGAAACAGCTATAGGCTGTATTATAAAGTAGAGAGACAAGAGGCAAGTAGGGGCGAGTCGGTGACTCGCCCAGTTGTAAGTAAAGCGAAGACACAGCTAAGCCCCCCTTTAGAAAAGGGGGATGGGGGGATTTGGAAATTGGAGTAAAGAAATTTTTTAAAATCCCCTTGATCCCCCTTTTTCAAAGGGGGAATGGAGTCTAAGACAAAAGTAAGAATACGCAAGTAAAATTTAAGAAGACTCAAGACTGTGAGCCGCAATGTCGGCAGTCAGGCTTTAAGCAAGGCTAAAGCCTTGCCCTACGGCTTAAAGAATTCAGCCTCTCTTCTTTTCCCCAAAGACATCTGCTGAGAATATATAAATTTCCACATCCCCTTTCCATGCGTTTTGAGAAAGGCCTGCTTTCTGGCATGTATGCTCAAGGAAAGTTATCCTGTCCCAGCCATATTCAGTCGCGACTTGCGGAAGGAGAAGTCCTGAATAAAAACCTTTGCTGACGACTATTCCATGTTTCCCAACTTCGATTTCTTCAGGGTTATTGATTTTAGCAAGGGGAGTGAGCACTGAAATTTCTATATCAATATCTTTAATTTCTTCCTGCGATAAAGGTGGGAAGCGAGGATCCTGTGTGGCGGCTGCGATTGCCATCTCGGTTATAGTTTCATATAAAGGCTTAAACGCTTCAATATATCCAATGCAGCCCCGTAACATTCCTCTTTTATGAATCGTTACAAAAGCCCCTCTTTTTTCTTTAAGGACAGGTGAAGAAATGTCAAAGGACGGAGGTCTCTTACCGCTGACATGAGACTGAATTGTTTCTCTTGCAATTTTTAAGAGGATTTTCTTTTCATCTTCTTTTAACAAGCTAAATGCCTTTGATGAATTGTTGTCTGATGGAGTATTCATAAGATTTAAAGATAAATTCCTGCTGCTAAATATCCAACCACTCTTGAGTAATCACCTGATGTATCTCCTGATGTAGAGTAGTTTAGTATCCTTGTTTTTTTCGCCCCCAATGATTTTGATGCAAGCATTGCCGTAATTATAGGACCTGCACCGCAAGCCTCGCAAATTCCTCCGTCAAAACTTCTTGAAAGCATCTCAGGGTTAAAAGACTCGATACCATTAATTACTCCTTTATCAAGTTCAACTGCTCTTTCCTGAGAATGGTAGTGAGAGAGGTCAGAACTTGCCACGATCAGAGTATCAGGGGCTGCTATTGAGGAAATGGTTGCTGCTAAGGATTTGCAGTTTTTAAAAGATTTATCCCACATTAAAATTGGGACCATTTTAAAATTACCAAGCACTCTTTGCAGGAAGGGGAGTTGGATTTCAAGGGAATGCTCTTCTCTGTGGGCATCTTCATTAAAATAAAAGTTTGGATTACTATCTATCAATTTATTGGATAATTCCACATCAACTTCTACTAACCCCAAAGGAGTTTTGAAAGCTCCCCGATTATAGACAGATGCGCCTTTGATAGCCATGTAATGGCTCGGAGCGATGAGAACTACCGTGTTGAATTTCATGCCTTCAATCTGTTTATAGGCAAAAGCAGCTACAGGACCGGAATAGACATAACCGGCATGAGGAGATATGAGAGCCATTAAGCCCTGGTTATCTTCTTTCTTTGCCTTTGCCAGGAAACTATCAATCTGTGATTCTAATACTTCTTTTTTAGCAGGATACCAGCTTCCGGCAATTACAGATTCTCGGACAGAGTTACTATTCATGATAAATTACCTTTATATGTTATTCAATTTAGCTTATTTTTTCATTATGTCAATATTCAAATAGACTGGTTAGGATCAGATTATTTAAATAGCGAGTAGCCTGCTTACCGCAGGCAGGCAAGTAGAGAGACTCGTTAGGGAATCAACGATTTGCTTTGACACCCCCATGATATTTTTCTTGACATATTCATACATATTGTATAGACTTAATCAAAATAACACAACATCTTGTTATAATGTCTCAAAGGGGTTTAATGTTCAATAGCTAACTATTAACCTTAAATGTGGGTGGGAGTTACCCGATTTTTCTAACCAAAAAAATATGGTAACATTCGAATTCATCCTCATAGCTATTGGAGCTGCATGGCTTTTGCTTCTACTTATGTTGGCAATAGTCTCGGTTGGGGGAAGCGGAAGCAGTGATGAGAGCTCTAATTAAAGCTTAACAGACTAAGACAAAAGTTATTAGTCTACCAGTCCTTTGATTAATTTTAAGAAGGAAAAGGATTTGTATTTTTATTTGTAAACAATAACCATAATTATAGAACAGGATCTCTCTCACATTGGACAGCCCCTACATATTAAAAAAATATAATAAATAATATTCTATTTTCTACTTAGCTATAAGCTAACAGTAGATTTCTAAAAAAGTCTATTTCCAGGATTACAGCGATTAAAGATAAGATTATACAGATTAATTTTATATAAAAATCTGTGTAATCAGAGGTTTTCTAATATATTTTTCAGAGACCTCCAAAATACCCTTGACAACAATTTACATATAAATTATTTATAAATTAAACTAACATCTTTAAGGAGGGATTGGATCATGTCTGAGTATTTCGTTTATTGTAATTATCCAAAGAAAAAGGCAGTAATCCATGAAACCAGTTGTTCAGAATGCAAACCGCATGCCGGCACCCCGACTGATTACTGGGCAGGACCATTCAATACAGTTGAAAGGGCAAGAAACTACGCCTTTGGTGCATTAAAAAAAGATATAAGCGGATGTCCCAAATGCACCCCAATCGGAAAGATTGTAAATCCTTTGCCAATGGATTCTTTTGACTGATATTGTTTAAATTAAAATACCTCCTCTTAAACTCTATTTCTGTATAAAAGGAATAGAGTTTAAGAAAAGGGGTAGTCAGTTTAAGCAAACTTTAACGTCACTAAAAGAATTTTCATCAATCAAAAAAAATTCCTACCTTAATCTTTCGCTTACTATTCTCCAGTTGATGTTTTGGAAGAAGGCGGAAATGTAGTCTGCCCTTTTAAGCCCGTAGTCTATCATGAATGCGTGTTCGAAGACATCCATGATCAGAATCAGGGTGCAGCCTGCCGGGTGACCTGCATCATGTTCATTGATCCAGAAATTGATAAGCTTATTGCTTATATTGTCCTGGTACATAGCAGCCCAGCCAATACCACGCATTGAGCCAACAGCCTTGAAGTCTTTTTCCCATGCGGTATAACTTCCAAAGTCCTCTGCTATTTTCTTTGTCAGTTTTCCGGCTTTATCAATCCCTTCTTTTCCACCGAGGTTTTCAAAATAAAGTTCATGAAGCCGCATGCCATTGAACTCCCATCCCAGTCTTCTTTTTAGTTCAGCGTATTCAGGGGTTCCAACCTTTTCTTCTTTTAGCATCTGACCTAAAATCTCCATGACTTTGTTAGTGTTTGTGACATAACCCTGATACAGAGTAAAATGGTTCTTCAGTAAAGTCTCGCTGAATCCAGGCATTCCTATCAATTTGCTAAAATCTTTTTGCGTGTAAGGCATTTTTATCTCCTTTTTTTGGTTGTTAATTTAAGCAATAGTGCCAATTGCTGGCTATAACGTATAATTGTAGGGCAAGGCTTTAGCCTTGCTCAAAGCTTCGTCAAATTTTGTTACTCGTAACTTTGACAATTCCTTCTTCCAGCTTATAACTTATAGCTTACAGTTTTTATTAGTATGATTTATATCATAAGCATATTTACCAAAATGTAAATTGGCTGGTTCTACTTTTTTCTGACTTTGTTCTACAAGGGGATAAGCTATGAGGTTTAAGTTATCAGCAATTTTTTCTCTCTTTGACAAATGCTTTCTTTCCACTTTACTTTTCCCTGCCTGCAGGCAGGCAAGCAAAGGGGGAAGATATTGATCGCAACTGAGACCTTTCAAAATCCGGTGGTAAACCAAGACTGTATTAAAAGCCACACCATTTAGGAATATTTCACTTGATAATTCTTTTTTAGCTGATAAGATAAATGTCCTGAGAATAGAATTGAGAGCATTTGATTATGCAGATTTCAGAAAGATCACATAGATTTTTTCATAGTAAAATCTAATCTCTGTAATCACAACTTAATCTGTGTAATCAGCCTACAGGCCGAAGTGGCGGAATTGGCAGACGCGCTAGATTCAGGGTTTAGTGCCCGCAAGGGTGTGGGGGTTCGACTCCCCCCTTCGGCAATGAAAAGACTTGAGACATTAGACCTTAGACATGAGACTGTCTGGAAATAATTCCAAATCCCGATCATCAAATTCCAAATTGGTAGCCGCAGGCTTTAGCCTTCGCGTGGCGAATAGTAAAAAAATAGGGGCAGACTTTATGTCTGCCCCTATTAAAATTGCTATAGTTATTTTGCCGGTGTTGATTCGGGTACCGGAGCAGGTGCAGGTGTTGTTTGTGGTGCCGGAGTTGTTTCAGGTGTTGGAGCTGGCGCTGGTACAGTCT
>MGDB01000140.1:2252-4661 GCA_001790645.1 Candidatus Schekmanbacteria bacterium GWA2_38_11 | reverse complement strand
CCTCTGGCTCTGGAGTAGTCTGTGGTGCCGGTGCTGCTTCAGGTGTTGGAGCTGGCGCTGGTGTTGGAGCAACCTCTGCTCCTGGTGCTGCAACCGGAGTTGAAATCACAGCAGGAGGTTCAAATAAACGTATTTTCTGGTTTCCTAAAAGATAGTCAGGATGAATATACCAGTCTCCGCCAATAGATCTCTTTGCCAGATCAAGTGCTGTTTGTCTTGCAAAACCTGCAGTCCCAAGAAAGACTGCTCCGCTTCCTGCAAGACCAATGCCTGTATATATGACTTTAAACGGCAGATAAGCCGGAGTAATAAGAACACTGCCGGTTATCCAATATATCTTTTCACCCGTTGAAAGCTCTGTAAACATTTTAGCATTAACAAATCCTGTTGAAATTAGATTAAATGTTAATAAGAAAACTATAGAAACAATAACTTTTTTGTAGATCTGAGGCATAAAAAATCTCCATTCAAATAGTTGTCAATTAAGAATTTTAATTTTTATTTTATAGCAAAAGTAGCAAATTAAAGTCAATAAATTTTTATTACAATTTTACCAAACTGTTTTTTCTCTTCCATTTTTTTCTGTGCTTCCCTGAAGTCTTTGAGTAAGAAAACACTGTCAATTACTGGCTTTAAATTATTTACCTCAAAGAGGTTGAGAATTTGCAGGAACTCTTTTCTGTTTCCCATAGTAGAACCAAGCACTGATATCTGGTTCCAGAAAATCCTCTGGATGTCAGTCTGGGGATTAGCCCCTGTGGTTGCACCGCATGTTACAAGCCTTCCTCCCCGTGCGAGAGAGGAGAGGCTTTTTATCCATGTTACAGATCCTATGTTGTCGAGTAGAACGTCAACGCCTCTTTTTTGGGTTAAATTCCTTATTTCTTTTGCAAAGTCTTTTTCATTATAATTAATAGCAATATCAGCGCCTAACTGTTTTGCCTTTTCAATTTTATTATTGTCACCTGATGTGACTATAACTCTTGCTCCGGTATGTTTTGCTATCCGGAGTGCAGCGCTTGAAACACCTCCTCCAATTCCAAGGATGAGGATTGTTTCTCCCGGCAGAAGCCTTGCTTTTGATATAAGCATTCTCCAGGCTGTCAGAAATACCAGCGGGAATGCGGCTGCTTCTTCAAAGGATAAATTTCCCGGAATCCTGTGGACGTTTTCAAAAGGCGCTTTTACATATTCTGCATAGGTACCATTAACATGTTCTCCAAGAAGATGAAAGGCGGGGCAAAGGCTGTGTTCGCCGGCAGAGCAGAATTCACAGGTGTTGCAGCTTATTCCGGGATTTAGCAGTACCTTATCACCGGCTTTTACATTCTTTACTTCCTGACCTGCCTCTTCAACGACTCCCGCTCCGTCAGAGCCGAGGATGTGGGGGAATTCCACCTTAATACCAGGAATTCCCTGGCGTACCCATATATCCAGATGGTTTAATGATGCAGCTTTTAATTTAATCAAAACTTCTTTTGAGGAGATTACTGGTTTTTTTACTTCATCGAACTTGATTTTATCAATACCGCCGTGTTCAGTGATAAATACAGCTTTCATAGTTGTCCCCTTCAAGTAGAAATTCAAAAATTAAAACTCAAAAATCAAAATTATGGTATTTAACTTTTATTACTTTTCTTGACCACTTGAACCCTTGACTCCTTGACTCCTTAAAATTCACTTTTCCCACGTTACTGCCCAGTAACCATTGCGTGCAGCCATGTATTTTACTTTTTCAGGCTCAATTATAATAACTTTAAAGGAGTAATCATCAGGAAGCATCTCTTCCTTAATCTTCATTACTTCAAGACATTCTTTGTATTTTTCAGGGTTATCCTTTTTTGTATATACATAAGCCTTTCCCCAGACTTGGACACCTTTTGACCCAAAATAGTCCTTTTGTCTGTTGTAGGGTGATGCAATGGATAGGGAGACCCCGGGATTGTTTTTTATGTTTGTTATTTTTACCCCTCCTTCTGAAAATAAATAAATAGTCATTCCCTTGTTTTTGTATTCAATTGGAGTAGCCCTTGGTTCATTATTCCTGGAAACAGTAGCCAGATGGAGTACATTGTTCTCATCAAGATATTTGATAATGTCCTGTTCTGCTATTTCAGGAGTCAGGTTTTCTTTGAGCTTTACTCCGCTTGCTTCCATTGCTTTTTTAAGATTTCATTAATTCGCGGGACATGTATTTTTGACATAAACACCTCAATGTTAGAAATTCAATTTTGGAATAGTATCCATCTATCGATGTCTCAAAGTATCATAGAAACTGTGTAAACATTAGCCAGAAACAGAATAGGTGTCAAGACGTAGTTTCTTGTTATTTAGCGTTTCAATTGTTGTGGTTTTTTAGAATTTGAAATGTCGCAATTTTCATCTCAAAGACCAGACGGGAAAAAGATT
>MGDB01000140.1:1493-2212 GCA_001790645.1 Candidatus Schekmanbacteria bacterium GWA2_38_11 | reverse complement strand
TTGGCATGTCAAACTTTCCTGATGCATAAAGCCCGAGAAAAGAAGCAATGAGAGCAATTCCCCAGGCAAGTATCATTCCCTTTAAGAATTTATTAATAAAGAAGAGTGAACAGACAGCAGGGATGACAAGGAAAGAAAATACAAGAAGGACGTCTGCAATCCTCACCGACCTTGTTACCATTATCCCGAATATTGAGTAGAAGATAAAATCCCAGAACCGTTTGCTGTTTCCTTTTTTCACAAACTCACCTGCGGAAACTGATATATCCCAGAACTTTTTGTGAAAGATAAAACACAGGATTCCCAGGACAAGATATAAAACGAAAAGTTCTAATATGTCATGCCAGGTAACAAAAAGGATATTCCCAACAAGCATCTCCTTCATTTCATCAAGGCCGTGAGGCGACCTGTCAAGGATCAATACTGAAAGGGCAGAGGAAACAACATAAACTATTCCTATGATTGCTTCGTGAGGTACGATCTCGTCATTGAATCGTCCCAATGCAAAAAGGGCAGCACCAAGGAAAGTAAATACCAGAGACAAAGCATAGGCATGCAAACTTGTAGTTTCATATCCATAAAGCAGACCTATGCTCGTTCCAAGGGCAGCAGACTGGGCAAGTGCAAGGTCTACAAAGATGACTCCTCTTTTTACAATGTGCATGCCCATATAGCAATGGATGGATGCAATTATAAGACATGCAAAAAAAGGAACAATT
>MGDB01000140.1:456-1459 GCA_001790645.1 Candidatus Schekmanbacteria bacterium GWA2_38_11 | reverse complement strand
ACTATTAAGTTGTTTGCTTTCAGTCTTCAGCAATTAGTGAATAGTTGTTAGTGAGCAGTAGAACAGGCAGAAAGCCCGCGACTACCGGTCTTGTGTTTTTTAATTTTTCAACGCTGCAACAATATTTTTTAAAATAGTATCAATAAGCGATATATAATCCTTTGCTTGGGCACTGCCTCCAACAGAGTTTGGCACCATTACAACTTTTGCGCCGGTTTTTTCTGCAACGAATTTTGCCGGTTTCTCCCCATAAAAAGGTTCCATCAGAATTACTTTTATTTTTTGGACAGTCATCTGGTCAATGACCTCTCTGATGTGAGTCGGGTTTGGAGGAATGCCGGGTTTTGGTTCAAGCTGGTCTGTTATTAGAAGCCCGAACCTTGAGGCGAAATAGGGCCAGGAATTATGATAGGTTACAATCTTTGCACCCTGAAAGGGTTTCATTTCCAGAAGCCACCCTCCAAGTTCGCTTTCAAGATTATTTTCTTTTAAAAATTCATAAAACTTACCTGAGATGAGCAGCCCGGTCAGTTTCTGGTCGCCGAGTTTATCTGTTAATTTTTTCCCGACAAGGGATTCATCAATTTTCCTGTCAAAAAGAGCAAGGTTATTTTCAAAGTAGGAAGCATCAGAAGGTGAAAGAGCTGACAGCCTGTTTTTTATGTTCCTTGCCATGATTTTCCCGTTTAAGGGATCAGTCCAGTAGTGGGGATTCCCGTAAGGGTGAATATCCCCCATGGAGCGGTCAACTTTACCTTTGGGTACTTGCAGCCTCATGACTCCTTCGGATGCGTCAAGGTGGCCTGGCTCTCCGGTTCTTATTTTCTTGTTCCTTGAACCTTCTATGATGAGCGGCTCCCAGCCGATCTCAAGTTCAAGTCCTACCCGGATAAAAAGGTCTGCATTTCTAACCTTGATCATGTAGCTTGGCTTTGCTTCAACAAAATGCGGGTCCTGGTAACCTGTGGCAATACTTGATATTCTGACTTTATCACCTCCGATA
>MGDB01000140.1:0-371 GCA_001790645.1 Candidatus Schekmanbacteria bacterium GWA2_38_11 | reverse complement strand
AAACTAAAAACGATAAAAAGATATGTTTTATTTTCATATATTTTCTCCTGTTGAAAAATTTCTTTGTCGTCATTGCGAGCGAAGCGAAGCAATCCAGATGAGATTACCACGAGCCGATAAATCGGCTCTCGTAATGACCCCTTGGGGTCAGATTGCTTCAGGGCTAAAGCCATTCGCGATGACGGATCAGAAATAATCTTTTTAAAAAACTTCATATGTATTATGTGCTATATTTATTTTAAACGGCATTAATATTTATGAGATCTGTGAGGCCCCATCCCGACGTCAAGTTGCAGCCAGAGTTCGTCAAAATCTTTTCCGTAGTTCCTGTTAGTGTGTTTATATTCAAGACGTAAAAAGGCAAACTCGCT
>MGDB01000139.1 GCA_001790645.1 Candidatus Schekmanbacteria bacterium GWA2_38_11 | reverse complement strand
ACTTTTGAGGTTAAATAAATATACTTTATTCAGTACTAAATTTAATATAAGAAAGGATGTGAAATAAGATGTCATTAAGTCTTACAGAAGATATTAAAACAATCTCCGCTTTAAAGAAAAAGACCGGCGAGATCTTTAAGCAAATGCATCGCACCGGCCGCCCGATTATTATCACCGTAAACGGAAAACCTGATGCAGTTCTGATTGATGCTGAAGTTTTTGAGAAAAAATTAAAAGCGCTTAACCTCGGCATGCTTTTAATTGAAGCTGAAACAGCAGTAAAGAAAGGACGCACAAGACCGGCACGTGACTTTTTGAAGGAGCTTAAAAAAAGTGCGAAAGTATCACGTTGAAATCACTGAAATAGCTGAATCTGATATAAGAGAAATCTTTGAATTTATTTACGGAGATAATAAAACAGCAGCAATAAAATGGGTTGAAGAAATAGAAAGACAAATCGATTCGCTTGAAAAATTTCCCCGGCGTTGTGCAGTTATTCCGGAGGCGCAGGAATTGGGAGAAAAATACCGTTACTTGATATACGGCAATTACAGAACTATTTTTAGAATTGAAGGAGCAAAAGTTATCATAATGAGAGTTATTCACAGCGCCCGCCTTCTTGATATGCAGATGTTTGAAAAATAAGCTTCTAATTGGAATTTATTGGACATTTAGTAATAGAGAAACTACTGAAAGCATATTATGTAAGAACTGTTGACATAAACCATCCTTTTATTCATGATTTGCTCAAGATTGCTCAGAAAACAGATTTGAGATTAACAAAAGTGCAAGAAGATTTTTTAGATGTGGTAACTACATTTAATTTAGGGACCAGGTATTCTGATTATAAAATGACAGGCGAGACGCCTGTCCCACCAACTGACAGCTTGAAAAAATCCTTTTTAATCTCTGTAATCTTTATTTTATCACTGTAATCAGAGACCTCACAAACAAATCTTGACATTTCATAAACATTAATCATATAAAATACGTTTTTTATCAGGAAAGAAATGAAATTTAATGAATTTTAAAAATTCTTTTTTGGAGTATAAAAATGATTAGAAAACAGGATGCACTCGATTATCACTCGCAGGGCAGAAGGGGAAAAATTGAAGTCGTTGCAACAAAGCCTTGTGCAACCCAGAGGGACCTCTCGCTTGCCTATACACCAGGTGTTGCTGATCCATGCAACGAGATTGTAAAGGATAAAGAGAATGCCTATCTCTATACTGCAAAGGGGAACCTTGTTGCAGTTGTCAGCAATGGAACGGCCGTGCTGGGACTTGGGAACATCGGCGCTCTTGCAGGAAAACCTGTCATGGAAGGGAAGGGGGTTCTTTTTAAACGATTTGCTGATATTGATGTTTTTGACATCGAGGTTAACTCTGAGAACCCGGATGATGTGATCAAGGTTGTTAAACTTCTTGAGCCTACCTTTGGCGGAATAAATTTAGAGGATATAAAAGCCCCTGACTGCTTTTACATAGAGGAAACACTCAAAAAGGAGATGGGCATTCCCGTATTCCATGATGACCAGCACGGGACTGCAATAATCTCAGGAGCTGCCCTTCTTAATGCACTTGAGATCGTTGGCAAGGACATAAGCAAAGTAAAAGTTGTTTACAATGGTGCAGGAGCTGCAGGCATTGCCTGTGCCGGGCTATACCTGAACCTGGGCGTCAGGAGAGAAAATATCATGATGTGCGATACAAAAGGCGTCATTTATAAGGGAAGAAAAGAAGGGATGAACCCTTATAAGGAAAAATTTGCGGTTGATACTAAACTCCGTACCCTTGCAGAGGCTATGAAGGGAGCAGATGTATTTGTTGGTGTTTCAGTAAAGGATGCAGTGTCAAAGGAAATGGTAAAATCAATGAATGATAAACCGATTGTTTTTGCCATGGCTAACCCTGACCCGGAGATTACCTATAATGATGCCAAGAGCGTCAGGGATGATTTAATCATGGCAACAGGCAGGTCAGACTTTCCCAATCAGGTCAATAATGTTTTGGGATTCCCTTTTATCTTTCGCGGAGCACTGGACGTGAGGGCAACTGCCATTAACATGGAGATGAAGATTGCTGCCTGCCATGCCCTTGCTGATCTTGCTAAAGAGGATGTGCCTGAATCAGTAAGCCGTGCTTATGGAAATGAGACGTTCCATTTTGGAACTAACTACATAATTCCAAAGCCTTTTGACCCCAGGGTGCTTTTGTGGGAAGCCACTGCTGTTGCCAAGGCTGCAATTGACTCAGGGGTTGCCAAGACAAAGATAGATATAGAGGAATACAGGGAAAGGCTTGAGGCACGCCTTGGAAAATCAAGGGAGGTAATGAGGACAATTATAAACAAGGCAAAAGGGAAGCCAAAAAGGATTGTCTTTCCGGAAGGTGAACATGAAAAAATCCTCAGGGCAAGCCAGATCCTGATTGATGAGAAGATAGCTCACCCAATACTGCTTGGCAGGGAAGAAGAGATAAAGAAAAAGGCTGAGCATTTGAACCTTGACCTTGGCAAGATAGAAATAATTAATCCTGTAAGATCTGCAAAATTTGATAGTTATGCGGCAGAGCTCCACAATTTAAGGAAGCGTAACGGTATTACCCTGGTTGAAGCCAGGGGGATGCTGCATAATCCCAATATTTATGGTTCTGTAATGGTCCATATGAACGACGCTGACGGTCTGGTTTCAGGGCTTACGCTTCACTACCCTGATACTATCAGACCAGCCCTTCAGATTATCAAAAAAAGGGATGATCTCAACAAAGTCTCAGGGCTCTACATGATGATAATAAAAGAAAAGGTCTTTTTCTTTGCCGATGCCACTGTGAATATTTCACCATCGGCTGAAGACCTTGCCGAAATTGCAATCTGCTCAGCAGACCTTGCAAGGAGAGTTAATATTGAGCCGCGGGTTGCCATGCTTTCCTTCTCAAATTTCGGAAGCACCAAACATCCATTTTCTGAAAAGGTAAAACAGGCAACCGAAATTGTAAAAAAGAAAAGACCGGATATAGCAATTGACGGCGAGATGCAGGCTGATACGGCGGTTGTTCCTGAGATTGTCAAGAGTACTTACCCATTCTGTGAAATTAAGGAATGGGCAAATGTTCTTATCTTCCCTGACCTCCAGTCAGGAAACATTGCCTATAAATTAATGCAGCGACTTGGAGGTGCGGAGGCAATCGGACCGATCCTTATGGGAATGAAAAAGTCTGTCCATGTGCTCCAGCGCGAGGCAGAGATTAACGACATTGTGAATATGGCTTCTATCGCTGTTGTGGATGCACAGGGGAATGAGTAGGAGAAAGGGTTGAGAGTTAAGAGTTGAGAGTTTAGGTTAATAGTTATAAGTTTAGTCAGTAAGGACAGGCGTCCCGCCTGTCAGTTTGGCTATTCAGAGGTTAGGGTAATCGGCTACAGCTCAATGTAGGGTTCGCTTCCCAAGCGAACCGATTTTCGGGCTGTTCGGGGAACAGCCCTTACAACACTTTTAGATTAGTGAATCAACCCCGGAAGGGGTTTCCCACCTGCCTGCCGGCAGGCAGGCAATTGTGGGAGAGCCTTTCCAGACTCGATACGAAACGTAACCGTAACCGTCTAACGATGTACGCCCACCCCTGCCATCCTCTTTGCCATCTCTATTTCTTCTTGCCTGGAATTTACAATTCCATCAAGCCTTGCCCGTTGTATTTCGCTGAGGATCCTGCTAAACTCCGGTCCTGGTTTTAAGCCGAGTCTCTTTAAATCTTCACCGCCAATTTCCCTACGGATTTTCATGAGCTTTGTGAGATAAGATGATATATATATTCTAACTTTGTTTTCTCTGGTGAATGCTGAAAGAAAGAGGAGTCCTTCAATACTCAGGTTCTGCAGAATGCCGACTATTTCACTCGGTTTCAGGGACCTTTTATTTTTAAAATTATGGAGGATGTGCTGGTATCTTTCTCTGAGGTCGTGAAGCACATGGCGGAACTTAAGTGGAACAGCAAGCCTGTCGCAGAATTGTTTCAGGTCATTTTCATCAAGCTTTATCACAAGGGCTGCAAGATAGACCAGCCAGTCCTGATATTCTTCTTCGATTTTTGTTGATTGCGACCATTTAATCCTTTCCTCAATTCTCTTCATCAGATCTTCCTGGCTTTTTGTGAAATTGAGTTTTTCATGGAAAAAACGCAGAAGGCCGAATTTATTCAACCTTCTGACGGCTTTGTAGCAGTGTTTTTCTTTGATGATCAATATCAGCTCTGCAAAAAGTCTTTTACCAGAAAGTTTATGGAACAGGTCTTTGCTGACAGCATCTTCAATTAATTTTTCAGTCTTTTTGTCTATCCTGAAATCAAGCCTCTGCTCAAACCTGATAGCCCTGAAGACTCTGGTCGGGTCGTCCATAAAGCTCTGGTTATGAAGCACTCTGATAGTTTTTTCCTTTATATCTTCCTCGCCGCCAAAGTAATCAACGAGCATGTTCGGCCTGTTGAACCCAATCCTTATTGCAAGGGCATTGATAGTAAAATCACGTCTGAGGAGATCTTTTTTTATCAGGCTCTTCTGGACAACAGGAAGGGCAGCGGGTGATTTATAGTATTCAGTCCGTGCAGTTGCAAAATCAATCCTGAATCCATCCTGGAGAAATACTGCTGAAGTCCCGAACCTTTTATGGCTCTTGCAGGTAGCATGAAACCTTTTGGCAAACTCTCTGGCTAATCTTATGCCATCTCCCTCTGCTACTATATCAATGTCAAAATTCTCCTTTTTCAAAAGGAGGTCTCTCACAAAGCCGCCAACTACGTAAGCAGGGCATTCAAGTTCATCAGCGACCTCACCAATCTGTTTAAAAGAAGATGATATCCTATCCGGAAGCCTACCAGACATGAGTGTTGTTACATCTTTTTCCTGGGCTTTTAGTCTTTTTAATCTGGTCAGATAGTTCTTACCTTTTGCCTCAAGTTTTATCTCTCTCCTGTTGTCATCAGTGATTTTTATTGTGACCCTGATGTATTCCTCAGGAAGGAATTGAGGAAATTTGTCAGCCCACTCGATTATTTTTATGGCATCTCTGCTGTCTAAATATTCAAAGCCACCTATTCCGTCAACTTCTTCCGGTGAGTTTATTCTGTAAAAATCTATATGATAGATTGGGATTTTACGCTCAGGTTTTTCTCCTGCCGGTTTGAAGATATATTCATTCACTATAGTGAAACTTGGGCTTACTATGTCCTGGGCTTCTGATATTCCTAAGCCCGCGGCTATTCCTTTTGTAAGATAGGTTTTGCCGGCGCCAAGCTCTCCTATAAGCGCCACTGCATCTCCCGGCATTAGAATCTCACCAATGCGCTTCCCAGTTGATATGGTATCGTTAACCGAGAAAGAAGTTAAAATAATCATGTTCATTTTCTTTTATTCCAATAACCCTAACAGATATCTTCTCAATATTTCAAGTGCCATTTGTGCTGAAAAGGATTTATTTCTGCCCCTTGTTCCTCTGAAGCAGTAGTCTCTGCAGTAGAGTTTATCTTTTGCAGAAAGGGCGATATAGACAAGACCGACAGGTTTTTCTTGTGTACCGCCTGAAGGCCCGGAAATTCCTGTTACACCAATTCCAATATCAGCTCCGGCAACTTCCCTGATTCCCTTTGCCATAGTCTCTGCAACCTCTTTTGACACAGCCCCGTGCTTTATTATCATCTCCCCGGGAACGTGCAGAATATCTGCCTTAGCCTTGTTGCTGTAAGTTACAGCTCCCATTAAAAAATATTCTGAGCTTCCCGGCACATCTGTAATTTTGCTTGCAATAAGTCCGCCAGTGCATGATTCTGCGACAGCAAGTTTAAGACCTTTTCCACGAAGCATTTTTCCTATTACGCCTTCAAGGGTTTCATCATCTGTGCCAAAGATGAGTTTTTCTATTCTTTCCCTGACCTGCTGCTCCATCTTTGAGATTAAGCTGCTGGCCTCTTCAACATTCTTTCCCTTTGCGGTTATCCTTAATTCAATTCCTCCTTCTCTGGCAAGGTAGGCAAGTGTGGGGTTTGAGGAACTGAAAAAAATATCTTTTAATATTTCACTGAGCTTGGATTCGGAAACCCCGATGGTTTTTAAAACCATTGATTTAATTATAGCAGGAGATTCAAGCCTTGAGCAGAGAAATGGGATGACCTCTTTTTCAACCATCTCTTTAAATTCCCTGGGGACTCCTGGCAGGGCTATGATGAATTTTTTGTTAAATTCCTTTATAAAGCCCGGAGCTGTGCCCTGGGGATTTGGTAAAATTTTTGACCCTTTCGGGAACATGGCCTGGATTTCATTGTTCTTTGGCATTGGGATATTTCGAAGGGAGAAAATTTTTCTGATATGTTCCAGTGACTCAATATCAGGCTCAAGGGGAGAGGCAGTGATATTTAAAATTGCCTCTCTTGTCAGGTCGTCTTCTGTAGGCCCGAGGCCGCCTGAAGCAATGACGACATCTGCCCTTGAGAGGGCAAGTTTTAAGACCTCCTCTATCCTTTTGAGGTTATCTCCGACAATTGTCTTATGATAAAGATCAATCCCGGCGGCTGCCAGTTTCTCTGCAAGGAAGGTAGAATTAGTATCGACTATCTGTCCCAATAGCAGTTCTGTTCCGATGCAAACAATTTCAGCAATCATAGATTTTCCTCTGGAAATGCGGGGTTAGAAAACCCCGCCTATCGATAGGCGGGACATTCTTGTCCCGCTGATTTTTTCCTCTCACCTCAATCGTTCGACTGAGGACTACGACCAAGTGTTCGACTGAGCTCACGCCGAAGTCCTCTCCCCGTAGGGGAAAAGAGGCAACAAGGTACAGTATTTTTTTTAAAAATTATTTTAACAAAATTTCTTACCCTTTGGAACTTTCTTTCATAACCCCTCTCCTCAACAAGGGGGAGAGGGTGGAATAAAGGGGGATTTTAATTTCCTCGAATCCTCAAACCCTTCGTTAATAGAATAAACTCTTTCTATAAAGGTAATATATAAAATTTCCTGAAATGGTTATCTCTTTTTTCTTCCATTGCTTTGGAAGAGTGGGGAAAGGGGAGGCGTCACTAAGGGCTTGCACAGCTGCGGCGTCAAGAAACTTATAGCCTGAAGACGCCAAAACCTCAACTGGTCCGAGTTCGCCGTTTTCCCTTATGGTAAATTTTATTACTAACTGGCCATCAATGCCTTTTTCTCTTGCCTCACGAGGGTATATCCATACACTTTCTATGAGATCTTTAATATGCTTGAAATATGAAAGAAATTTCAGGTCATTTGTATTGAGGTCAACCGTTTTTCCGGAACCTCCGGTGCTGTCAATTCCCCCTTCACCGTCCTCATCTTCCCCGCCAAGGCCGTCTTTACTTGAGCGGCCGGCATATTTTGACAAAAGGTCTTTATCCATATTTCTTGCTGAAAATCCAGATTTTTTCCCTGCCTGGCCTGGATCAGTAATGTTGGAACTTGTGCCTTTCTCAACTGTCTTCTCATCTTTTCCCTTATCCTCAGCCTCACCTTTAGCACTCTCAGCGTTCTCCTCCTCTTTTTTAAACGCGCCATTTTCTTTTTTAATCATATCCTCGCCTCTTGTTTCCTTTCTTGCAAGCTTAAATTTCTTTTCACCTTTTTTCTGGGGAGGAGTTGATTTTTTGAATATTAAGGGTTTCTGTTCAGCGAGAGTAACTCCTTTTTTTAATCCTTCTTTTACAGCATTTGAGTCTTCCTTCTTTGAAAGGACAGATGCGCCGCTGCTTTTCTCAGAGCCATAGAGTCTTGTAACTTTTTCCTGTTCCAGTGCAGGTGATTTAGGTTCATAGAATAAAAGTACCTTGAAGGTGTCCTTCACAGGCTTTGGGATTTCAGGTTTAAACAGAAAAATTATTGCCAGCATAAATAAAAGATGGAGCACAAGAGAAGTAACGAAAGGGAAGATTTCAGACCCTTTAATATTAATATTGATTTCAGATTTATTAAAAATAATTTTCAAATTATCTTTCTCCTTTGGAGCTCCTGTCCTATCTCTCCCATGAAATCCATAAACTCCTGAGAGAACTTATCTCCTGAAAATTTGCTTAAATTTTTTACAGAATCCTTCATCTATAAACCCATTAGCAATGATATTTAAAATATTTTCTTTTATATAACCTATTTTTTCCAAAAAAGAAATCTAAACCTCTGCCCCCTCTTTATCAGGAAAATAAATATACTTAATGCTTTTCATGGAAGATTTTATTATATCTGTTTTTAACCGCTATATTTTGCCGCAATCGCTGCTGCATCCTCAGGGTTGTTGTTTATATATTCTGTTGCCTTAATATGTACTTTGGCCATTCCTTCCGCTATTTTTTCTTTTTTCAACAAATTCTTTTCTTGCAACCAGGACACAGCATGGGTGATTTTTCCAGACTCCACCCGAAATTAATAGAATCTTTCCTATGCCGCCAATCTCTGCCATTGCAGTATATGTACAGCCTCCTCCCTTTCCCTTGACCCTCTGGCCGCTTGAATCCTCAATCTTATTAAGACCCCCGGTTCATATTAAAAGTATAATCCAAAAGTTCCAATGTCAACAACGTCATGAAATTTGGATTTTAATAACGTGGGGGCAACCTGTCCGGTCGCCCAATTTTATAGAAAGAGGGCGAGTCAGCGACCCACCCCTACATCATCCTGTATCCATTTTCCCAATCCGTTGACAAAATTGGCTAATTGATATAATAATAAAAATTGAAGTGAATGCTAAACGCTTTAATTTTTATATAATTTATATATGAGTAATTGCTTCGATGGAAAAAATTTTAAACAAAATGACAGTACCTAGATCCTCTCCCTACGAGATTGATTTCGAGCAGAACAACCGGGTATTAATTGTCGGTGAATTTGAGCCGGGATGGCGGAATGAGATCTCCAGGTTAGCTAAGGAATATGACCTCAGCATAACCTATGCAGATACTTCAAAGGATGCCTTTTCTGAAATAAAAAAGCAGGGAGAATTTTCTGTAATAGTTTTCCAGAATATACTATCAGGGATTTCTCCAAAAGATTTTTTTCATACTTTGAGGAAGGGTTTCCAGGAAACTTATCTGGTAATGCTGACAGATATTGATTATGCAGATACTGCAAGGTCTTACTTTAAAACAGATAGCTACGCTGCATGTATAATAAAGCCAATAATGGCTGAGAATTTCTGCCTGATGATAAAAAAGTTAGCCAATAAATTTAATCTGATCAAAAAGGATGCACTTACAGTAAAAAAGCTGAAAGAAAAAGAAGTTGACATGGAGATCCTCTCAATCATTACAAAGACCATAGTCTCAAGCCTGAAATTTGACAAAATAATTTCTTCTGTCCTTGATGAAATTACCTCCAAGCTGCCAATTAATAAATGCGGCTACATAGCAATAAACCGGGACGGGAAAATGACAGTTAAAGACAGCCGCGGGATATCAGGTGAACTGCTTAGCCGTTTTCCACATCAGAATATAGAAGAAATTCCTCTTTCTGATATACTCTACAGGCAACGCAAAGAAATTTATGTTGAAGATCTTAATAAATATCCAAACCAGAATCTTCAGAATATGTCAAAATTCGGAAAAATTAAATCACTTGCCCTTTTCCCTGTTGTTCTTGATGAAAGGGTCGTCGGGATTTTATCAGCCTATACAGGAGAAGACGAGAAGAACTGCCAGATAACCCCGCGGGTCTTCAGCATTTTAAGAAAATTATCAGAGCTGCTTGCAATAAGCCTGCGCAATGCGTCAAAATACAAAACTGTTTCTGATTTTAACAAGGAGCTTTTATCAGAGCTTAAAAAGACAAGCCAGATTGGAAATAAAATCTCCTCATGCCTTGATCTGAATGAGCTTTTACAGCTCTCTGTACAGGGTATAGATGAACTGATGCCCTGCGAGGCACAAACCCTGCTCATAATTGATGAGGAAACCGGAAGTCTTGACATTCACTTTGGGATAGGCGGCGGCATTAATGAATATCTTAAGTCATATAACGCCAATGAACTGTCTCTGGTACATTTTGTTTTAAGACAGGATGAAGCTTTGATCTTAAATAAATTTAATTTACATGAAAACATACCTCATGGAATAGAAGCCTCAGAAGCTCTTAAAAACATTATTTCCTCCAATGCTGATTTCCTTCTTGTGCCGGTAGTTTCAAAAAGTAAAAGCATTGGACTGATCATAAGTATGAACAGAAAAGACGACCACCCGTTTGATGAAACCGACATGGAAATTGTTTCAATCATAGCAAGTCAGATAGGGATAGCAGTAGAGAATGCAAGGCTTACAGAAGAAAAAAATAAGAGGCTGGTAACTACTTCAAATAAACTGGAGCAAACAGAGGCGCAGCTTTTCCAGTCAGAAAAGATGGCAGCCTTGGGGCAGCTGGCCGGCGGAGTTGCCCATGAAATAAATAACCCTTTGGGCGGAATAGTGACTAATTTGGAGCATATAAAAAACCTAGAATTCTTTGATGAAGCTCATTACAAAAAAATAATGGAAATATGTAAAGCTGGGATTGAGAGGAGGGAAAAGGTTGCTGAGATTGATAAAATCCTTAAGGATATATTAAAAAATGAAGATAAAAAAAACCGGTGGCTGAAGACCGCCTCAAAAGGAGGAATCCGCTGCCAGACCATTGTCCAGAACCTTTTGCTTTTCTCACGGCAGTCAAAGTCATCAGAAAATGATTTCTTTGATATTAATGAGTGTATTGAGAATACGATCCACCTTGTGGATTACCAGTTTCAGATTATGAATGTAAAAGTCAAACGAGAATATGACAATACCATCAAAAATGTTTACGGAAATAAAGGAGAACTTAGCCAGGTGTTTCTGAATATTCTGCTTAATGCGTCTCAAGCTATGAAAGGGAAGACCGGGACTATTACTGTAAGGACCGGTATGGACGGGGAGGATTATGTTGTGGTTGAGTTTGCTGATACAGGTTGCGGCGTACCGGATGAGATAAAAGACAGAATATTTGAGCCTTTCTTTACAACCAAAAAGGTGGGTGAAGGGACAGGCCTTGGTCTTTCGATTGCGCATCAGATAGTTGAAAAGCACGCGGGGACAGTAACCTTTGAGAGCAGGGTTGATGAGGGAACAAAATTTTTCTTAAGACTGCCCTGCAGTAAGTAGGGATAGGAAAATCCCCTTTTTTCAAAGGGGGAATTTTGAAAATGAAGAAAAAGCAATTCATGACAGATAACAAAAATAAAATTTCTGCTGTAGCAAAGTTAATAAAAGAATCCACGATGACAGTTGCTTTAACCGGTGCCGGTATTTCTGTTGAAAGCGGGATTGATCCTTTCAGGGGAGAAAAAGGGCTTTGGGCAAAATATAACCCTGAAGAATATGCTTACATAGATGCATTCTACGAGAATCCAGCCAAGGTCTGGCAGATGCTCAAAGAACTTTTAGCTATCATAATATTTTCCAAACCAAACAATGGTCATGTAGGGTTAGCCCAGCTTGAAGAGATGGGCTATTTAAGTTCAATAATAACACAGAATGTTGATGGTCTTCATCAGGCTGCAGGAAGCAGGAATGTAATCGAATTTCACGGGAATAACCGCTGGCTTTTGTGCATTGAATGCAGTAATCGGTATGAAACTGATCCCGATATCATAAAGAATATTCCTCCCCGCTGTGAGTGCGGCGGTATTTTGAGACCTGATGTCGTGTTCTTTGGTGAGGCGATTCCTCAAAAAGCCATGGTAAAGGCTTATGCAAATGCAAAGTCATGTGACGTAATGCTTGTGATAGGAACATCTGCCATTGTCTCACCTGCATCAGAGATACCTTTAGTTGCAAAGGACAGCGGCGCAAAAATAATTGAGATAAATCCTGAACCAACTCCTCTCACTGATCAGGTAGCTAACCTCACAATCTACGAAAAAGCGGGAACCACAATCCCGATGATTGTGAGTGAGCTTAAAAAAAAATCTTAAAACCTGTGAGATTAGAGCTTTATATCCCTCCCCTTAAGCCCTTTGATGTAGTCGGGCTTGGGCTCAATGCAGTTGATCATATCCTTGTCATTCCAAAGTACCCAAAGCCTGATACAAAGCTTTCCATCGTTGACTATTACAAAGGAGGTGGCGGTCAGGTTGCAACAGCCCTTGCTGCTCTTTCCCGATGGGGTCTTAAAACAAAATACATAGGGAAAATCGGTTCAGATGAGTTTGGAGAATTTCAAAAACAGAGCCTGATAAGCGAGGGCGTTGATATTAAGGAGTTAAAAAAGGTTACAGGTGCAAGAAGCCAGTTTGCATTTATAATGGTTGAAAAGGGAACAGGCAGAAGGACAATTATCTGGGACAGGGATCAAAGGTTGAGGATTGAGCCTGAAGAGATGAAGGAAGAAGTGATATCAAAAGGGAGAATTCTTCACCTTGATACTCATGAAGTTGATGCATCAATTGAGGCAGCAAAAATAGCTAAGAGGCACAATATCCCTGTTGTCATTGATGCAGAAAAGATAAAGGAAAGAACAGAGGAATTATTAAGGCTGGTTGACGTGCTCATAAGCTCAAGCAGCTTTCCTGAAAAATTAACTGGAAAGAAAGACTTCAAAAAAGCTCTCAGGGAAATGAAGGGTTACGGATGTAAAATAGTCTGTGCCACCTTAGGGAAAGGCGGAGCAATTGCGCTCTATAAAGATAAGTTCATTGTCGCAAGAGGTTTTAAAGTTAAAGCTCGTGACACAACAGGCGCAGGAGACGTCTTTCATGCGGGATTTATCTACGGAATGCTGAAAAACTGGGAGATAGAAAATATACTGAAATTTTCAAATGCTGCTGCTGCTATGAAATGCCGCTCCCTTGGTGCAAGGCAGGGAATTGCTGGGGTAGGAGAGATAAGGGAGTTTATACAGTCCGTCAGGAAAAGGTGAGGATGATCTTTCCTACGTTTTCGTTTCTTTCCATTCTTGCAGTTGCTTCGTGGAGCTTTTCAAAGGGAAAGACAGAATCTACAACAGGTTTTAGTTTTCCGGTTTTAAAATGCGGGAGAACTTCGCGGGCGAAGGACAGGGTGAGGGGTTATTTAATGGTTAAAATTATTTCCCTTTTCTTTCGTATTTAAATATGCAGACGCATGAGCCTTCTGCCTTGCGGGATAAAATTTCGCCCTTCATGCCAGGGAAAGCCTTTTTGCTTGCCTCAACGTCCATTTCGCATATCACATGGCAGGGGCTCTCAATTCCGTATTCTTTGCACATGGATAAAGCTGGACAGGCTCTTTGAATCTCAAGCACTGCATCCATCCCTTCATGGGAAATGTCTATGACTTCCATGTCCATTCCTATCTGTTTATAAAGAGGTATTCCTTTTGAGAAACCGGCAGCAAGGGTAGCATTATCTATTAATGCTCCCATGTTTTTCCTCTGTCTTTCAGGATAACCTTCAAACATTTTTTCCCATGCTTTTTGTTCTCCTATTTCTGCCTTCAGTTTTGCAAACATTTCAAACTTTTTTCTGAATATATCTGCTACTGGATTTTTCTGTTCCGCCATTTTTTCTCCTTTCTTTTAAAAATAAAAATTAAGTTAAATTTCTTCCTGTAATTATACATTGAATTTAAAGTTGACAATATCGCCATCATTGACCATATATTCTTTTCCTTCAAGCCGGAAAGTCCCTTTGCTTCGTGCCTGTGCGAGAGAACCGGCCTTGATAAAATCATTGTAGGAGACCACTTCTGCCTTGATAAAGCCCCGTTCAATATCAGAATGAATCGCTCCTCCTGCACGCGCTGCAGAGCTTCCCCGTGAAACGGTCCATGCCCGGACCTCGTCCTCACCAACAGTGAGAAATGAGATAAGTCCAAGAAGTTCATAACAGGTGTTAATAAGCTTATCCATGGCTCTTTCCTTGATTCCAATATCATCCATAAAAAGCCTTGCATCATTTCCTGAAAGTTCGCCAATTTCCATCTCAACTTTTGCGCATACTGTTTCTATCCGTGTTTTATTGCTGTGGAATTTTTCATTGACTCTTGCTGCAAGATCCTGTGCGTCAGGGGATCCGATTAAATCCTCGCTGATATTAAGCACCACAATCATTGGCTGAAGGGTTAGGAACCTGTAACCACGCATGAGCCTTTCTTCTTCAGGGGTGACCCCAAGGTTTCTCAGCGGCTTTTCTGTTTCAAGAGCTTCCTTGAAGCGTGCGAAAATATTTTTTTCAATCTCGCGCTTTTGCCTTTCGATTCCTTTTTTAAGGTCTGCTTCGATCCGCTCAAGCCTCTTTTCTATTATCCCGAGGTCGCTTAACATAAGCTCCATTTCAAGGTCCTGCAAATCCCTCATGGTGTCAACTGAGCCTGAAGGGTGTGGGACAGCGGCGTCTTCAAAGGCCCTGACAACATGGACAAGGGCATCGACTTCGCGTGCCCGGCTTAAGAATTCCGTGACCTTTGCTCCTTCAGCCACACTACCGCGGGGAAGCCCCGGCAGGTCAATATACTGGACAGATACATAGGTGGTTTTTTTCGGGTTAAAGATCTCACTCAGCCGGTCAATCCTCGGGTCAGGCACAATTGCCGCTCCTACATTAGGTTCTGTACCGATCTGGGCGTGGGATGCAACTTCAGCATTTCCGCGGGTCAGTGCATTAAATAACGTGGTCTTTCCGCAGTTTGGAAGACCCACAATACCAATAATCATAAATACAGCTCCTCTCTAAATCTTAGATGTATTTTAAGGCTAACAAATTTTAAAAAGGAGGGCAAGATGAAATGGTGGTTTTACTGAAAAACTCTATCATGCACGCCAGCAGGCTAAGCGAAAGTCATGAACATTACCGCAGGTTGCCGTCCAGCGTAACAACCACTCTTTCAAGAGGGATATCTTTACCCGATTCCTTCAGGGCTTCTTTTATAATAGCTTCAAGACCGAAACAGCACGGGACTTCCATGTGGACTAATGAAATTCTCTTGACGTTGCAGTTCCTGAATATTTCCGTAAGTTTTTCCCGGTAGAATCCCGCGTCATCAAGCTTTGGACAGCCGATGAGGAGGGCCTTGTCCCTTAAGAATTTCTGATGAAAACCTGCATATGCAAAGGGGACGCAGTCAGCAGAGATTAAAAGATCAGCATTCTGCAAAAAGGGTGCCGAAGGTGAAACGAGACAAAGCTGGACCGGCCAGTGTGTCAGTTCTGATCTCTGCTCCGCTATTCCGGTATCTGCATGTCCTTCATCAGGCTGTCTTTTGAAACTTCTCATTGCTGCAGAAGGACAGGCAGTATTACCGTGGGAATGAGCGCTTCCGTTTGCATGGGCAAAGTTGTTGCTATGTATTTTTTCAGGATTTTGCAGCTCATTTCTCGGAATAAATTTCTTCCCCATGCCTGCAAGGTGGGTTTTGACTGCCTCTTCATTATAATCCTCAGAAGTTTCCCGCTCTAACACAGTGATTGCATCCACAGGGCAGGTCCCGAGGCAATCGCCAAGCCCATCACAGTATTTTTCTGCCGTAAGCCTTGCCTTTCCGTTAATAAGTTGAATAGCACCTTCATGACATGAGGGAACACACTGGCCGCAGCCGTTACATTTATCTTCATCAATTTTTACAAGCTTTCTTATCATTGTTATCTCCTAGTATTGGATTCTGTTTATCTGTTCTGATAGTAATATATGAAATATTTAATAAGACTTGTATGATTTAGGTCATAAAATGAGAAAATTAGTTGTAAATTTTATTAGGTGCATGAAAGAATAAACCCCTCACTCCGACCCTCTCCCACAAGGGGAGAGGGAGATAGTTGATAACCCTTACCAACAATATGGAGAGAGAAGAGAGCGAGGCAGCGCCTCACTTCTACGGTCTGATGCCTTGGGTCTAATTCCATTTCATAATCCCAAATGGCTATTAGCTGTTTCCTGTTTATTATTTCCCCTCCCTTGATGGGAGGGGATTAAGGGGAGGGTGAAAATATTTATATTCTCATAGATATGTGATAGAAGGTAGAGTTAAATATAAATGAGTAATAAAAAAATTCTATCTCAGAAGCACAATACCTGCGAGGATAAAGATTACGCCGAAGAGTTTGCTGAATGTAAATTGTTCACCGAGGATAATAAGGGCAAGGAGCATAGCAATCAAGGGGTAGGAACCGGAGATCGGGACTATCTTTGATGCTTCCCCTGATTTTAAGGCTGTAAAATAAAACCACTGGGCAATCAGGGCTGATAAAAGTCCTCCTGTGATAAGACACAGGATGGAGTTTGCCGGGAATGAGAAGAGGCCTGTAAGCTTTCCCTTCCACCCGAAATAGATAATAAGTATCAGGGCTACAAAAAAACTCCTGTAGAAAATCCCAATGAGAGGGTCAATTTTTGCGAGCCCAATTTTCTCAAAGATGGGGGCTGAGCCATAAAAAAGTGCTGCCAGTATTGCAAGGATAAAGGGATTCATACAAAGAGGCTCCTGCAGTTATTTATCCGCAGGTGAGGGTATCGCTCAATTGCGTAAGAGAGAATTTTATTTACCAGAACATTATAATTTATTCCGACTGCTTTTGCCATTATATAGAGGTCGCTGTATCCCGGCATCAGTCCAGGCAGGGGATTGACTTCCAGGAAATTCGGAGTTCCATGTTTATCAAGCCTTATGTCTATTCTTGCCACATCCCTGCATTCAAGGGCCCTATAAGAATTAATGGCTATTTTTTTTATCTCCGACTCAAGCTTCGGAGAGATGGGAGGAGGGCAGAGGTACTGGACCTGGTTTTCCCAATCTTTTTTTACCTCATAAGAATAGATAAGTTCTTTGTTCTGATTGTTAAGGCTTCTAACTTCCATTATCCCGACTATTTCCGGTTTTTTGTTGCCAAGCACTCCAATCGTAAACTCAGGGCCTGGCAGATATTCTTCAATTAATACAGGCTGACGGTAAGTTCCAAGAAGCTGGAGGGTTTTTTCCTTAAGGGCTGAGATGTTTTTAATTTTTGAATCAAGCCTTATACCCTTGCTTGAGCCCTCGTAGCAGGGCTTTATAAAAAGTGGGAACTCAAAATCTAATTCATCAAGTCCGTAGATATCATCAACTTCTTCGACTTTTTTAAAAGCAGGGGTAGGAATGTTGCTGTAGCTTATGATTTTCTTTGCCATGGACTTATCAAGACAGATGGAAAGAGTCAGCGGGTCCGAGCCGGTATAGGGAATTTGATACATTTCAAGGATTGCAGGAACCTGGGATTCTCTGTTTCTGCCGTATAACCCTTCAGAGATGTTAAAGACAATATCCGGTTTTACTATTTCAAATGTTTGGGGAAGATTCCTGCCACCGCCAAGTTTAAAGACCTTATGACCGTTCTTTTCAAGTGCCGATGCTATGGCGTCTATTGTCTCAGGAGAATCTAATTCGCAATCGTCATCAGCAGCGGAACTCATTTCCTGCGGGTAATCCTGCTTGAGGTCAAATGTCAAACCTACTGTCAAAGGCATTTTGAGTTTTCCCCCTCACCTATGTCCTCTCCCCGGAGGGGAGAGAAAATTCAAATTTAGGCATTTTAAAATCCTCCTCACCTTAATCCTCCCTGCCTGCCGGCAGGCAGATCCCCAGAGAAGAGATAAATTGGATTTTCCTCCCACCAGGGGAGTGGAATTTAAAACTAAGGCGTATTAAATTTTTATCATTTTCAATAAATTTTACTTATTTACTACATTAGCTTTTTTTAAAAAGCTGAAAGGAATCTGTACAGGACCAATTTTTTTATAATTTCCCTTTTTTGAATCCTTAGATTCCCTTGATACGGGGCATTTTTTCCTTCTGTTTTCCCTTTCTGACCCTGCTGGGACAAGAGCGTCAGTATTGGACATGAGTAGCTTTGCAACACCTTCATGGCTTACCCAGTCTTTTGCTTCACATAGTCCGCATTTCTGGCATGAAAATTTTCTGTTCTTAGGTTCTTCATAGATGTTAATGTAGCCTTCGTAATTTCTGATAACAGCTCCTTTTTCCGAATAGGAAATAACATAGTTTGGCATTACGGGGACTTTTCCCATTCCTCCGGGTCCATCTATTACAAATGTCGGCACTGCCAGCCCCGAGGTATGTCCTCTGAGCATTTCGATTATTTCAATCCCTTTCATGACTGAAGTCCTGAAATGCTCAACTCCGACTGAGAGGTCACACTGGAAGATGTAGTAAGGCTTTACCCTTATCATCAGGAGCTTGTGCATTAATTTTTTCATAACATGGGGGCAGTCGTTTACATCTTTCAGCAGTACTGTCTGGCTTCCAACCGGAATTCCGGCACGCAGCAGAATGTCGATAGCCTTGGAGCACTCCTTTGTAATTTCCCTGGGGTGGTTAAAATGAGTATTTATCCACACCGGGTGATAGCGGCTGATCATTTCAACCAGTTCAGGAGTAATTCTCTGGGGCAGAGTTACCGGCACCCGTGTCCCTATGCGGATAATCTCCACATGAGGGATTTT
>MGDB01000138.1:11504-12766 GCA_001790645.1 Candidatus Schekmanbacteria bacterium GWA2_38_11 | reverse complement strand
CTTCATAAGCCGGGTTGATAAGTGAAAGTCCATATTTATCGTCTGTCTTCCCTGCCAAAGAAACCACAGTGCCGGTCTTTAATATTTTTGTAAGAAACCCCTGATGAAACCAAATGGCCTTAATACTTCCGGTACCGTCTTCAATTATTGCTTCGGTCACAATCATTCGCCGATTTCTATTACTGCGGCGATTGGTAATAGCAGCAATTGTCCCGCCCACTGTGACTTTTTCGCCGGATTTGATGTTAACGATTTCCACTCGGTTTGATAAATCGTCATGACGAAAAGGGATATCAAACAAAGCGTCGTAAAGTGTAGTTATTCCCAAACGCGCAAAATCCCGCGCCTTAACGGCGCCAACAGTTTTGCAATACCTGACTTCTTTCTCCAAAATCAACATAACAAACGGTCAGCATAGCAGAAATAAAAAAAATGCTCAAATGATTCTTGGAAAGCGAATCTAATGAATTTATCACGAAGAACAGGTCTAAGTCGCAGGATTAACAACCTTGCCCATAAACAAGATATTTTCGGTTCCCTGGCTCTGTATAAAAAATATGAATGGGTGATCGGCTCGAAATTCAGGTACTACTGTCGGTTCAGCTGATTCGGTGGTAAAACTAATGCCGGTGGCGGCAGCCGCTTCAGTGCCTTCTTCATTAACATCAACAAATGCTTGATGAATTATAAGGTCGATATAAAGGTCTTTTTGACCGCTTATTCCGGAGAAATCAGCGCCACCGGGTTTACTCGGCGGGATAAATGCTGAAGACATGCCCATTTCTTGTAAGTTTTCGCCAAGGGAATACTTGCTATCAAATGTAAATTTTGGCAAATATACATCGACTCTTTGTTTTTCAAGTTCGCCTTGCCACTGTTCAAGATTTTCAACTGATAATAAATCTTCGAGAGATTTAAGATCATCGTTTTTTGGAAGCAAAACCGTCATAGATAACTCTTCCCCCTCATAAAACATCTCGAGAATTTGGAGATTATCCGTTTGCACATAATTAAATTCGGCGTTCTCGTCCGTCATTTTCATCATCGGCACTTTTACTTTTTGATTTTGGTTCACTCTAAAATCCTCACTTCTTGTTTCGTTTTTATTAAATTGTTTTACCCAATCTCCTTTAAAATATATAGCATTGGTCAGGACAAGGCGAGTTAAGGAGTTGAGTGACCCGGGCGAGAATAAATTCTTGATCTTATCATTGGTTTTGTCTTCTACCCAGCTATTTATTGTTTTGCGCACCGCTTCTGTC
>MGDB01000138.1:6669-11338 GCA_001790645.1 Candidatus Schekmanbacteria bacterium GWA2_38_11 | reverse complement strand
TCATAACATTCCTTATATCCTTATTTGCCATTATAGTCTGCACCCAGTGGTATCTCGGAAAGAAAGCATTACGATGGGCAGATAAGCTCAATATTACTTTTGGAAAAAAATGGCTTTTAAAAGGGTTAGTTGTTTTTGCCCTGATCTATCTTAATCTTCCTCTTTTTTATTCCTTTGCAGTGGGTGTACCCCACAAGCCTCTTAATTCTTATGTAATGCATACTGTAGTCTATCCCTATGCCATCTGGGGAAGCTCCTTTTTATTAATTTTTATTCTTTTGATGATCTCCGACATTTTCTCATTCCTCTACAAAAAAATTATTTCCTTAACAAGAAAGGCTCCTGATTCCAGAAAATATCCAGAAAAATATTGTTCGTCTGCAAGAAGAAATTTTCTTAAAACTGCCGGCAAAGGCATTATTGCAACACCTCTGCTCTGTTCATCCTACGGCATAATCTTTGGCAGGGAGAATTACATTACCAGAAATGTAACAATTAACATGTCCGGACTTCCGGAGGCTCTAAAAAAGATCAGGATTGCCCATATTAGCGATATCCATGCAGGGCTTTTTATGGGAAAAAAGGAGATTGGTGAATGGGTCAGGATAATTAAAGAAATAAAACCTGACATACTCTTTATTACAGGTGATTTTATTGCTTCTTCGAGCAATTCTATCGCAGCGTGCAAAGAGGGCATTCAACATCTTAGTTCTTTAATGCCAGTTTATGGCTGCCTCGGAAATCACGATTACTGGGGGCATGCTGACATATTAACTCAGGACCTTCAGCGAAGCGGGATAAAACTTTTTCGCAATGATGGAGAGAGATATGTTTTCAGCGGCAGCGAGATCAATATCTGCGGCGTTGAGGATATGATGTATTCACATCCTGACTTAAATGCGGCCTTAAAAAAGATTAATCCCGCGAATTTAACGATATTGCTTTCACACAATCCAAACTATTTTGATTATGTAAAAAAGCGCGGTGTAAACCTGACTCTCTCAGGTCATACACACGGTGGACAGGTTGATATAAATTTTGCAGGATTCTATATAACTCCTGCCCGATTAATTACCCGCTATGTGAAAGGACTTTTCAGTGAAAATGACTGCAAGCTTTATGTTAATTCAGGTCTTGGAACTATAGGATTTCCTCTCCGGCTTAATGTCCCTCCTGAGATAACAGTTATCAGGTTGGCGTAAAAATACTCTTTGGCGGGGTTAGAAAACCCCGCCTATTGATAGTCGGGACATTCTTGTCCCGATAATTCAACAACAATGAACTGCCTCGCAGCAAGCTGTGAGGTATCATATGGACAGTTTCATGGAATAGGCAGTTGATTGCTTAAGGTATGAACTTCTTTCCCACGTCAAGGTATTTTCTGGCACGGAGGTTTTTGGAAATGAGCATCGGGTTTGTAGTCTGCCCGTCAAGGAATCAAATGAGGTCTATAATTTCTTTTGTCTCATGAGAGTATCCGCCATCAAGAAATATTCTTGTCTTAAGATTTGCAGATCTCATAAAAGCTTCCTCACCTTTTTTATAATTGCATTTTTTGAAATCTCCTCATAATCGAGGAGTTCTCCGGGGTTCCCGCTTTTTGGGATTTTTTTTACTGAAAGTGAGTAAACAGGAATATTATATGCAGCCAGTGCGCTCCGGACTGCTTCTCCTATGCCACCCTCGATGTAGTGGTCTTCCACAGTAATTATTGCCTTTGTAATGTTGCCGGCTTTTTTAAGTGATGCCACATCAATTGGTTTAATGCTGTAAAGGTCAATTATGCGGATTGAAATCCCTTCTTTCTTCAGCTCTTCATAGGCGCTGAGCGCTTCATTGAGAGTTACTCCGGCTGCTGCAACAGTTACGACATCGTCTTTACTTTGCCTGACCACTTTGCTTCCGCCTATAGGAAACTCCTCATCCTTGCCATAGATAACCGGTGAGTCTTTTCTTGTTAGCCTTATGTAAACTATCCCTCTGTGCTTTGCTGCTTCTTCAACTAATTTCTCTGTTGAAACTCCATCAGAGGGGTATAAGACAACGCTATTAAAAATGACCCTGAACATGGCTATGTCTTCAATGCCCATCTGAGAGGGGCCGTCTTCGCCAATAGATACACCGGCATGGGAACCGGCAAATTTGATGTTTGCTTCTGAATACTGGCACATTCTGATCTGGTCAAAGGCACGGGTGAAGAATGTTGCAAAGGTTGAAATGAACGGAATTTTCCCGCGGCAGGAAAGCCCCAATGCTGTCCCCACCATATTCTGTTCAGCAATATACATTTCAAAAAACCGCTCAGGATATTTTTCCATGAAAGCTTGAGCAAAAGTTGAATTACATACCTCTGCATCTAAAACTACCATATCCGGAAATTCCGGAAAGATTCTTACAAGGGCATTCCCATAGGCTTTTCTTGTGGCAATGGGCTTATCAGCCGGATAATTTATTTCTCCTGAACTCTGCGGTGACTTTTTTTTTGTTTTCAGATCTTCAGGCTTTGGTATTTCACCGCTTATTGATTTATCAACTTCTCCAAGCTCTTTAAGAGCCTCTTCAAGCTGTTCCCTGTTAAGGGCTTTGCCGTGCCAGCCGTTCTTATCTTCAATAAATGAAATCCCCTTCCCCTTGATGGTTTTAGCTATAATCATTACTGGCTTATCAGTAACAGTAAAAGCCTTCTTATAAGCAGCAAGAATTTCATCAAAGTTATGACCGTTGATCAAAATAGTTTTCCAGCCAAAGGATTCAACCCGTTTTCCGTAAGCTTCTATGTTATGACCGTACATTGTTTCTCCCCGCTGACCCAGACCATTCACATCAATAATACCTACAAGGTTATCAAGCTGATAATGGGCAGCAACCTGGATTGCTTCCCACTGCGAACCTTCTGACATTTCGCTGTCCCCGAGAAGGACATAAGTCCTGTAGGGAAGCTTATCTATGTATTTTGCGTTTAAGGCCATCCCCAGTCCAATTGAAAGACCCTGTCCAAGTGAGCCTGTTGCCGCATCCACATACCTGAATGCAACAGCGGGGTGGCCTTCTAAAGGGCTGTTAAATTTCCTGAGAGTCAGTAATTCTTTTTCACTTACCTTCCCTGCTGCTGCCCACAAGGAATATAAGAGTGGTGAGGCATGACCTTTTGAAAAAATTAGCCTGTCATTATTAGAATGGTCAGGGTTATCTGTGTCAAACTTAAAAACTCCACCAAATAAAAGACCTGTCAGCAAATCTGCTGCTGAGAGTGAAGATGTAGGATGACCTGAACCTGCTTGGGTGGTTGAGACAAGGATAAAGTAACGGACAAGTTTTGCTAACTTTTCTAAATCCTGTTTGCTTTCCATAATATCCTCTCTTTAATCTCTCTCATTTTTTCTGGTGAAATGTCATAAGCGAATACACTATGTCCGCCAAGAAGGAGCCGCCTTGTCATATTCATCCCCATTTTTCCAAGACCAATCATGCCTATCTCCATAGGACAATCCTCCTCAGTAAACTCTTTCTAATGCATCTGCTTTTTATAAGGGAGTATTTCTTTTCAATGGCTGAAGGGGAAAATTTGGGTAAGGGAGGCTTTAGCCTCCCTACTCCTGACATGCCAACGAAGATTTTATAGAATGGACGACTAAAGTCGCTCCTACCCACATAATTGTTATTACGGAAAAGGATATAGCTCTCCTTTTTCTCACTACTACTTACTGCATTTTTAATGAAAATTAATTCCTTTTAAAGATGTTGTCAAGTAAATTGCTTAAAAAAATTTTAGGCTGATTTGGCTAATTAAACTTTTTACGATGCAGAAAAGGATTTGTCTTAGCAGCTTGATTGAAAAAAGTTCCTGAGGAAAAATAAAAAAGCCCGTAATGATTTTTTTCAGAACGGGCTTTTTTTAAAGCTTTCTTTTGTTCTTATTGCTTTATCTTAATCTCAAATACACAGAACGGTTTTCCCTGTGGGAGTCCTGGATCACCATGTTCTCTTTCACTCTGACAATCAAACCTCACAAACTCTATGCAGTCTTTCCCGATAATATCCCTTACACCGTAGTCAATCTCTGTAAAGATGTTGCAGAGCTTTTTTCTTGTAGCTATATCTTTTATATTCAGTGCATCCCATGCATTGTTGATCATGCAGCCAATTCTTTCTGCTCTTACATGGGTTGGTTTCCCGTCTTTCTGCTCGAGTATTGTGACTGGTTTTACCTGAGAGCCTGAGTTATCAGCCCTCTGGCTTGCCATAAACCAATCCTGCCATGCGCAGTAGTTTTCAAAATCTGATCTTATTCTCTTAGTCTCCTGGCCAGTTTCCTTTAAAAATGCTGTGGCTGACATCTGTCCCACTTTAATGAAGAAATCCCTTAAGGATCTTTCTCCATCCTTACCGAATTTTTTCAGAATATCAACGGACATAAGGCCCATAAGGCCGAATCCTCTCATCTGTGCAAAACGGTGTAGTGCTTTCCAATCTGTTTTGTCTTCCGGCATAAAATCCTCCTTGAAATTGTAATTGGTGAAAATAAACTGAAACCATGGCATTACGCCGTGTGATTTCTCTGTCATTTATTGTGGTGCCTTATAGTAAAATATAAATTTTTAGTCAAGAAACTTTTTAAAATATTTACAAATTCTTTTAGTTTTAAGCTATCAACTATTAACTTGTTGCG
>MGDB01000138.1:0-6645 GCA_001790645.1 Candidatus Schekmanbacteria bacterium GWA2_38_11 | reverse complement strand
AAGCTTTGGCCTTATGGCTTAAAACTAATAGCTTCTTTCTGGATGGGTTTAAACAGATAGTTTTTTAATAAATTTTTTAATTCATTAATATCAAAGGGTTTATCAATACAAGTCTGTATCATATCTGCAAATAAAACTCTCTGATTACAGAATCAGCATCACCAATTAAAACCTTAACCTTTTTTCCAAAATATTTTGAGTTTATGAAGGGCTATAGATAACGAGTTTGTTTTTCCCTTCTGATTTAGCTTCGTAAAGAGCTTTATCAGAGCTTTCAATTAAGGCGTTTTTGTCCTTTGCATCTACTGGAAATGAAGCAAGTCCTATGCTGATTGTCAAAGTCCCGCCGGGTAAGACTTCTTCTTTATCAAACATGCTCTCTTTAGCAATAGTCCGCAGTCTTCTGCCAATGAGTGCCGCTTCTGGTTTGTCTGTCTCTGGAAGAATAATGGCAAACTCATCTCCTCCGTATCTTGCTACGAGGTCGCATTCTCTGCAGGATTTGGTAAAAATCCAGGCCAATTCCTTAAGAGCTATGTCACCCATAGGGTGCCCGTTGGTATCGTTGTAAACTTTAAAATCATCTATATCAAGCATCATAAGAGAGAGTGCACGGTTATACCTTTTTGCTCTGTTTATTTCTGACTCAAGAAGCTGATGAAATGACCTGTGGTTATATACCTCTGTAAGACCATCAATACGGGACAGTTTTTTGTAGAAGTCTCCTTCTTCTGCCCTTCTTTTGAGAGATCTTCTGTCTAAAGTACGGGAAATTATTATCTTGATATGGTCAATATTGAACGGTTTTGTGATATAATCAGCGGCACCAAGACGCATGGATTGGACTGCAGTTTCAACTGATGCATATCCGGTCATGACAATTACATCTGCATCAGGATCGATCTCCTTTGCCTTTCCGAGAACCTGCATCCCGTTTACCTCAGGCATAAGTATATCAGTCATTATTAAGTCATAGTGATTAGTATTGATTTTACTTATGGCTTCAAAGCCGCCTGTAGCCACATCAACTTCGAATCCTTCATCATTAAGTGCATCAAATAGCAGATTCCTAAGAACTTCTTCATCATCAACTACCAGGATCTTAGGTTTATTCTCAGACATTTTTTCTGCGCTTAACGTATCATCCAAATCCTGAATATCAGTGTATTTCTTTTCCATAAAAACTCCCTGTTAAAAATTTAGCTGGAGAATTCTACTTACGGTTTGCTTTTTTTTTGGCAAAACTGGCATTTTCCAAAAATTTTCAAACTGTGGCGTTCAGGAATAAACTTGAGTTTTTCACAAACTCTGTCTTGGAAATCCTCAATCATCGGTTCATCAAATTCGATTGTCTTAGAACAGTAGAGGCAGATCAGGTGGTCGTGGTGGGAATGCCCAAGTACATGTTCATATATTTTTTTCTTATCGCCAAGCTGATGTTCGATTATCAGGTTGCTTTTTACTAAAAGGTCGAGGGTTCTGTAGACAGTGGCTTTTGAAACCCTTTTCTTACCGCCTCTGAGCATGAAGACCAGGTCATCAGCGTCGAAATGGTAATGGATGGAGAAGATTTTTTCTAAAATTGCTTCTCGCTCGCTTGTGAACTTTAAATCTTCTGTTTCGAGAAATTCCCGAAACTTTTCTTTGAAATCTTCTACCAATAGTTGTTTACCTAATTGGTTAAACTTATTTCTTTGGTTACAACGCCTTTGTCTTTTACTTCGACTCCGCGAATCCAGTGCTTCTTGTTGTTGTATTCTATTAGAATATCATAGGTTCCAGGAACTATTGAGATTTCCTCACCAAGTTTCCCGCCTTTTGCCATAACTTCATACCTTCCCTCTAAATAGATGGCAACCGGCACTTCTTTTGCATCTTCTATAGGTTTTGTAGGCTTTATTATAATCTTGCCAACAGGATAGTTTATTGATTGTTCAGTTTTTTCTTTATCTTTTATCTCAACTGCCCTGATCCATTTTGTGATTCTTTCATGTTCTACTTTTACATCATATTTGCCCGGATTGAGTTCAATCGGCTCTCCAGCAATTCCTGCTGCAACTTTTTCATCATAGCTTATAATTTTAAGAGTGGAGGGAGCTGATCCTGATTTTGTAAAAGTTAAATCGATATTGGTTCCCAATATCCTGAAGTAGTAGGTTATTTCTGTCCCTTCCGCTTCCTTTGTTGGCTCTGATCTCCTGAAATCGGGTTTGAATTTTGAGATCACCTCTTCTTCCTTATCCCCTAACTTTATCTTTTCACCCTGGATAGTCATTGCAGTGATTTCTCCCTTTTCATTTCTCTGCACATCAATACCCTGAGTCCCTTCGTTAACCGGGGTTACAAGTACAGATGCATCAGCGGGAGAGCCATCACTGTTGCTTGATCGTACAACGAGAGTCCCTAATGGGAAAATAACCTGCTGTTCAGCTTTTTTGTACGGCTCGACCTTTACATTGTTAACCCATTTGATTGTGCCTCTCCAGTCGATCTTCAAGTCATAAGTACCAATTGGGACGTAGATATCAAGACCGGAATAACCAAAGGTTATCTCTTTCGTGTGATTTCCTACCGGGTAAACATAGATTTTGGTTTCCGCAACTTTTCTATCTGATCTTATACTCCCGATGAGAATGCTCCCTCTGTTTTCTCCTTTACTGGAGCATCCATAAATAAGAAATAAAACCATAACACCAGTAAACAATCTCTTCAATACTCTTAAACCTGTCATGTCAAAACCTTCCTCCTTAAAAACTGTCAGCAAAACCGGGTTATAACGTCATTATGCTTTTTTTTCTTCTTTCTTCTCTTCTAAACCTGTAAGCTTCTTCTTAGCCCAATGATTTGAAGGATTTATTTCCAGAGCCTTCTGCAGATTTTTTTTGGCGTCTTCAATATTTTTGGCTTTTAATTGTACAACTGCTATCTGGTAATAAGCTTCATCCATTTTGGGGTCAACTTTTATTGCTTTTTCAAACTGAGCTATTGGTTCTTTTGGATCTGGCTGCGGAAAGCCGCTGGCTATATTCATGCCCTTAATTACAAGTACCCAGGGATTCTCGGGTGCTAATTTTTCTGACTTTTCGAGGGTTTCGTTAATTTCACCCACATACATCATTAATCTTGGAAAGCCAACATAACTAAATTTTTTTGACAGGGCCAGATACTTTAAAATGTAACCGTCCAGGAAATCTTCCTTGGCGCCAAGGCAATGTTTAAGATGTTCCATTGCTGTATTAACATTTTTCTCGCCTTCTCCGGATGTGTCCTTACCTTCAGGAGATTTCAGGTCTAAATAATCGGCCATCGCATAATGTGATTTGGCAACCCAATAATGAGTCATATGGTCTTTTTCATTCTTTTTAGCGAGGTCTTCAAAAGCCTTTATGGATTTAGCTATTAAGCCCTGATCCTGTGCCTTGATGCCTTTTTCAAGGTCTGCAATCGAGTCTTTTAAAGGGCTGCCCGCCCGGACATGTGAAGCAAAAACAAGCATAACTGAAACTGCTGCAACTATAAATAGGATATAAAAGAAACTTTTTCTCATACAACAACTCCTCCTGTTAAAAAATTAGAAACTTTAAAACTCTTGATGACCGCATGTCAGATTAATAAATTCTAAATAAAATCAAACTTCATATTTACCAAGCATAAACTATCTGTCAAGTTAATTTTTGAGGCCATTGAAAAATATAGAAAGAAAACTCTTATTACATAAAATCAGTTTTCAAGAAATCTCTTTCTTGCTTGACAATTTAGTAAATAGATATAATTGTTTAGAACCTTAAAGGAAGACGGTTTTTATAGAATGATTTCTGATTAATATTCCAGGAGGTATTCTAATGCTATTAAAGGTATTGCGTGCTATTGTCTGCATGGTTATTGTTCCACTTTTCCTGATTACTTTTCTGAGCTGCAAAGCTCCATTTTATTTAAAATCAATTAAAGACGGTCAGGGCATTGAAACAAAAGACATGGTCCCAAAAGATAATGAAATCAGCGGCTGGTTAAGAGATGGAGAAATGATATACTGTGAGGATCTGGTTTGCCTGGCATCCCTGATTGACGGAGCAGCTCCTTACTACATTGAAAGTGGGGCCGCGAAGATAATATTCCAGGACTTTGAGAATTCCTCTGAAAATATCCGTGCATCCCTTGAAATTTACCAAACAAAAAACCGGTCACAAGCTCAGGCATTATATATGGGAGCTTCTGCAATTTCTCCTGTTGCAATAGAACGCTTAGGAGAATCGGGGAGAATTGACCAGGGACTGATAGGTTCTTACAGGGTTGAAACTTACAAGAAAAATTTTTTTATTCGTCTTGTAACCATGGATAAGAGTGAACCTTCAAAGGAAAAAATTATAGTTTTTGCAAAAAAAATTGTGTCAAAGATTCATTAGAATTATAAGGAAACCTTCACAAATCATAGACTCATAAATGAAAAAATCAACACCCTCCCTTTTATCCCCTCCCATCAAGGGAGGGGATATTAATAATAGATCCCATCTTTTTGGCAGGAAACGGAGAGAGTAGAAAAAATCCCCTCTCACCTTGCCTGCCTGCCGGTAGGCAGGTGGGAGAGGGTCAGAGTGAGGGGTTAAGAAGATTCTTTAGACATTCATAAAAAAAGGAAAAAGATTTCTAAAAATGTGCGGTATCTGCGGGATAATAAATTTTAAAGACAGATCTCCTGTTAATGCGGAAGTCCTTAATAAAATGACCCGCGTTCTTAACCACCGGGGTCCTGACGATGGCGGTAAATTCAATGATGGTTATGCTGGTCTTGGTATAAGGAGGCTGAGCATAATTGATCCTGAGGGAGGAACCCAGCCTATATATAATGAAGACAGAAACGTGGTAATAGTTTTTAATGGCGAAATATACAACTTTAAGGAACTGAGAGAGGGACTAAAAAAAAACGGACATAAATTTAAAACATCCACTGATACAGAAGTCATTATACATCTCTATGAAGAGAGAGGTGAAGAGTGCTTAAATTTTTTAAACGGGATGTTCGCTTTTTGCATATGGGACAAAAAAAATGAAAAGCTGTTTTTAGCAAGGGATCGTTTAGGGATAAAGCCTCTTTACTATTGCATAAATGAAAAAGGTCTTTCCTTTGCCTCTGAAATAAAATCACTGCTGCAAGATCCTTTTATTCAGCAAAACCTTAACCAGGAGGCAATAATTGATTTCTTTTCTCTGGGTTATATTTTATCTCCAAAATCTATCTTCAAAAATACTTATAGCCTGCCTCCCGGATATTTCCTGTTACTTGCAAATGGTGAGATTAAAGAAAACAGATATTGGGACCTTTCCTATGAAAAAGAGGAAACATCCGGTCCGGAGGAAACCAGTGAAAAGTTTTTTGAGGTTATATCTTCTTCAGTCAAAAGTCACTTAATAAGTGATGTCCCATTGGGTGCTTTTTTAAGCGGTGGGATAGACTCAAGTACAATTGTAAGCTTCATGCAGAGTTCCAACCAAAATTCAACAAAAACCTTCAGTATTATCATTGATGAGCATGGATGGAATGAAGGGGATTTTATAGGAGTTGCCAAAGAACACTTTAATACCGAGCACTATGAATCAGTCATTGATTCCATCGACACAGAAATCCAGAACCTTCTTCCTAAAGCTATCTGGTACAATGATGAACCCTTTGCCGACTCATCGTTTATCCCAACCTTTCTTGTCTCAAGTCTTGCACGAACAAAGGTAAAAGTAGCTTTATCAGGAGATGGTGGTGATGAGAATCTTGCTGGTTATCCTTCTTACATTGCAGATAAAATAGCTTTCTGCATGGAATCTATCCCGGGACTGAGCAATCTGACCCTTCTGCAAAAACCGGTGTCATTCTTAACTTCCAATCCCAGAATATTGAGGTTTATAGATGGGTTGAAATTTCCTCCCCAAAAGGCGCACTACTGGTGGAGGGTTTTATTTACAGATGAAGAGAGGGAGAAACTTTTTTCAGAGGATTTTATAAAAGGATATACGGGTTACAACTCTTATTTTACATTTGAAAACTATTTTAACAAATGTGACGGAAATAGTTTCCTAAAAAAAACACTATACACGGATATAAAAACCTGGCTTACAGATGATATACTTAGAAAAGTTGACAGAGCGAGCATGGCTAATTCTTTAGAGGTAAGAGTTCCATTTTTAGACCACAAAGTAGTGGAATTCTGCGCATCTATACCGGACAATTTGAAAATCAGGGGCTTTAATACGAAATACATACTTAAAAAGACTATGTCAGGAAAAGTCCCGGAATCCATAATTTCAAGAAAAAAGAAAGGATTCCATTTACCGGTTTCAAAATATATAAAAAACCAGTTAAAAGATTTGACTTTAACTCACCTTTCTAAAAATAGTATTAATTCATTAGGAATCCTTAATTATAATTATATCAGTTCCCTTATATCAGAACATATGGCCGGGAAAAGAGACCACGGCCAAAAGATATGGGCTCTTTTATGTTTTTCATTATGGCACCAGATCTGCTATAGGAAAAAATTAAGTGAACCTCCGGAAACTATTTAATCCGGTTATTCATAAACTTTCAGAGATAGCATGAACTACCCTGTGGCAAGACCACAGGGTATCAAAAATTAAAACATAGAACGCTGTCATTCC
>MGDB01000137.1:12523-14663 GCA_001790645.1 Candidatus Schekmanbacteria bacterium GWA2_38_11 | reverse complement strand
GTCTATCTCAGTTTCTGTCTGCCATCTTAGCAGAACTTTCCCAGCTTTTACTTTAGCAGTAAATGAAGAAAGCGTTATCGCTGTAGGCGGATTTATTGTAGTAGTAGTGGAAGTAGTTGTGGTGGTGGTTGTCGTCGTGCTCGTTGTAGTTGTAGTTGTTGGTATTGGGTCACATGCATCTCCCTGACCATTATTGTTATAATCTGCCTGGTCTGGATTTGGAACATCAGGACAGTTGTCAGAAGCATTTGCTATTCCATCACCGTCTTTATCATCATCGCAAGCATCACCAATCCCATCATTATCAATATCTGATTGATTTTGGTTTGGAACATTTGGACAATTGTCGGTCAAATTGGGAATCCCATCATTGTCAGTGTCAATAAATGAAACTATAGCATTGGTTGGAGTAACTTCTGGCACACTCGGGAAATAAACCGTAGCATAGTTTATTATTTCTGAACCAATTGAAAAACTATCTTTTACATTTACGCTGAATTCTGCATAACCACCTACCCCCGGACCGACTTCACCAACAAGCCATGTTATTGTACGTGTTGCTGGATTATAAGTTCCAACCGGAGCAATAACTGAACCATCTACTGTGCTTCTAACAGGACCTATTTCTAAGGTTGAATCATCTAAGTCTTCATCTAAGGTATCAGTGAAATAAACACCAAAGGCAATCCCTTCTCCTTCGTTCTCATATTCGACTTTGTAATCTAACTTCTGCCCAGCCGTAACATTACCCTCAGGACCATATTTAATGTTTGGATCGCGAGCAGTGACCACTACACTACCGAAGATAGAACCCCAGATATGACCATGGAGAACACAATCATCAAAACAGGATAAAAAATTTTCACCTAGCGCTTCTTCACAAACATGATTGTGATTACAGCTAGGTGCTGGGTGAGGATGAATATGAGGATCTAAGTCACCCTTAATTTCGATTCCCATTCCTTGGGGTAGCCCAAAGGGAAACTGACCAGTTACTGTCTTATAACCTATTATCCCAGGTAGTATACTTCCAATTTCCCAATATAATATAGTATCAGAATGAGGAGGAACATAAATACCACCTTCCGAGCTGGAAATATAGTGGAGAAATTCAGGAAGTAACATTATCACTGCGGTATCTTCTGCCGCCTTCAAACCGTCATTCCTATACTCAATAATATAATTTACCGTTTGACCTGGACTTACTCTTGTTGGTCCCCACGTTCTAACTTTCAAATCTGGTGCTGGTGGCCCAAGGTCAACTCTGTTTACTCGTAAAAATAGGCTTCTGGGAGATACACTTTCATTTAAAGTAGCAGAAACAATACCAAAGAGCGGGCTCGCAAACAAACCTTTTAATTCTACTGCACCTGAGGAAGTAAGTTTATCGTAAGTCCAGCCCTCGCCTGAGCCAGAATCAGAGGAATAAGAAATTATAGAAAATCCTTCTCCAGAGTATGGGTTGGATTCATCAACCACTCTAATATGGGTGAGAACAGTGCTTAAGTTACCAGTATAATCACCTGAAATATCCCCTTCCAAAGAGATCTGTAATATATAAAGGTTTGTATTTGGAAATTCAGTTTCACTCTGGTAAGAGAGGGTCCCGTTTAAATTGATTATTGCAGAAGTGTTTCCAGAAACTATCTTCCATGCAGCTTGATACTGATTATAAATACCACTCCCCGGCACACCTTCGGTTAAATATCCCTCAACAGTTCCTGAGATTCCTCCAGATACTGAACCTTTAAGATAAATCTTTGCTTCTTGAGGTTTAGAGAATATGGCTCCTTGCCAATTTCCTTGATATGGTGTTCCGTCAAGAGTAGTTTCCCACTGTCCTTTAGAAAATCCTTTACCAGCAAAAGATCCTGTAGTGATGCTAACAATTTCAAAGTTAGTGAAATTAAGGGTACTATTGAAATCTCCACTAACTGTGGCATTATTCAAGACAGCTTTTTTACTGAGGATAGTTTCAACTAAAGTGGATTCATTCGAAGATTTTTCTTCAAATCTGTTTTCTGAGGTTCGAAAGTCTTCCCCAATCAAAACAGGGGAGGATCTATCTGTCTGTGTGCCATCTCCCAACTGACCATCCGCGTTCCACCCCCATGCCCATAATGTACCGTCTGTCTTTATG
>MGDB01000137.1:0-12391 GCA_001790645.1 Candidatus Schekmanbacteria bacterium GWA2_38_11 | reverse complement strand
GTGCCGTCTGTCTTTATGCCTATGGTGTGATACCATCCTGCTGCTATCTGTGGGCTCACTGCCAAGGCATCGCTGTATATTATTAGAGATAAAGGCAGAGATAAGGAAAGTAATAACATAAACAAAAAAATCTTTTTACCCATAACTATTACTCCTCATAATGGTTTATTAAAATGAATAAAAATAAAGACATCTTAACAGAATAACCGTTACCTGATTGCTTATATTAAAAATTTGGAAAGGCTGTCCAAAGGTTACAACCCCTCACCTTGCTCTCCCAAAAACAGACTGTATCATAATCCTCTTTTGCTCTCGCGACGATCCTTTGGATCGGATTGCTTCGGTCGCTTTGCTCCCTCGCAATGACATTGCGGCACCGCCTGGAAGTGAGAGGGGAGGTATTATATTAGAAAACCAAAAAACCCCGGCTGTTCCAATATTCTGGAACAAGACCAGGGCTTTTTAAATCAATATACCTTAGGAAATTTAAATCTGTCTGTCTGTCTGTCTGTCTGTGCAAGAATTGAGCCATTTTCATTTCTGTGAACGAAAAAAGTCTGTTGTTGTGCCAAGACAAGATGTGTTTGTTTTGATTTTATAATAATGCTTTAGCTTTTTTTGTCAAGAAAGAAATTAAGTACGAAAAACTGTCCACCAACAGAGTCATGCCCTCTCTACAAAAAATTTAAATGAAAATCGTCTGCTCTTTGTTGACCGGAATAGGACCAGTCCTTACTTAAATTCTGCCTGCAACCACTTCTGTCCAAAATAGATTTTTCACCACAGAGGCCTGCCTGCCGGCAGGCAGGCACTGAGGACACAGAGAAAATATTTGTGGTGTAATATTTTAATTGCAATTTAATTTTTGCTTGACAATAATTATATTGTGATTATAATATAACCAAATGAATTACCGTGCGGCAGAGACCGCAGGGTATGAAAGAACTAATTTATTTTACCCCTCACCTTAATCCTCCCTGCCTGCCGGCAGGCAGGTCCCACAAGGGGAGAGGAAATATAAGGTAACCCTGTGACAAACCACAAGAAATTATCAAGCTAAAATGGAAAAGTTAAAGGTTATAGAAAGAATTTACAACCCTCATCTCAGAAAATCCATGGATAGCCCGTTAATAACGGTGTTAATCGGTCCAAGGCAATCAGGAAAGACTACATCAATAAATACCTGCCTTGAAGGCATTTCAGGAAACAGAAAATTTTATCTGAATTTAGATTCTTTATTTGAAAGAGACAGGGTTAAAAAAAATGAGAATTATTTACTGGAACAGATTGAGGAAACTTTAGGTTTTGGATTAAGTTTACTAAAAGAAAGGTTTTACCTTTTTATTGATGAGGCACAAAAGCTTCCATTAATCTTTGAATCTATAAAAATATTATATGACAAATACTCTCCCCGATTAAAAATTATTATAAGCGGTTCTTCGAGTTTAGAGCTTCTTGACAGAACTGCAGAGACTCTGGCAGGCAGAGTTCAGATTTTAAGAATTTATCCTTTCTCCATAAGTGAAGCATCTCTTTACGAAGAGATTGGAGATTTTGAATGCGCCAAGAGTTTATATAATGGAATTTTTTCAGGCTCTCTCACTCAAAACTTCCTATCCAAGCTTAGCAAAGAATTTAAACCCGGAAGCAAGAAAAAAATGCTTTTAGTTGATAAACTCATAACCCGAAGCCTTTTCCCTCCTACCTTTTCTAAAATAGATGAGGATACTATCCCTCGATGGTTAATAGACTATATTGATACTTATGTTGAAAGGGATATGCGTAGTGTTAAAGATATAGGCAACATAGAAGGTTATCGCAGGGTTGTTGCCCAATTATCTTCAAGGGTAGGTAATCTTCTGGAGTATAACCGATTGGGGAATGATGCAGGTGTTAATCAGATTACTACTAAAAAATATGTTGCAATCTGGCAGGAAAGTCTCATTGGATTTCTCCTTTCCCCCTTTTTCTTAAATATATCTACGAGGATTAAAAAGGCAAAAAAGGTATATTTTTTTGATAATGCTCTTATCTGGGCATTGGGAGGTTTTAAGGGAAGAGAAATAATCAAAGCAAGCGGTGAAATTGGTCATTATTTTGAGAATCTTATAATTGCAGATTTTATCAAATGGGGAATAAATTTAGAAAAGCCTCCATCTTTTTACTTCTGGCAAAAAAGTCATGCATCAGAAATAGATATGGTCATCAGCACAGGAGGAATAACAATTCCTGTAGAGATAAAATATTCTACTCTGTGGGATAATAAGTACCTCCATTCAATTGATATGTTTAAAGAAAAACACAAAGGTAAAAAATTAAAAATACCATTTTCTCTGATTATTTACAGGGGAGAGTTTATGATGCCAAGAAAAGATGTTTTTTGCTCGCCTATATGGCTTTTTTGTTAAAAAGTTTTGAGAAAAGTTTTTCAAGCGATCTTGATGTTTTTATCCTCATTGCAAAAAAACTCTCTCTTTCCTCGACAAATCTTCTAAAAAGCTTTCTGATGTATTACATTGATTTTTAAAAGTAAAAACATAATAATGTTTTTATAGCTTATATTTTTTTTAAAAATACTTGACAACAATACACTCATATATTATATTCTTTTTGGACTCAATAGTTAGGTTATAATTTAAACTTAGGAGGAAAGATTAATGGGAAAGATAATTGGTATAGATTTAGGTACAACCAACTCTGTTGTAGCTGTTATGGAGGGAGGGGACGCAACAGTAATACCAAACTCTGAAGGCGGCAGAACAACCCCTTCAGTCGTGGCTTTTACAAAAGACGGGGATAGGTTAGTGGGCCAGATAGCAAAAAGGCAGGCCATAACAAACCCTCTTAATACGATTTTTTCAATAAAAAGATTCATGGGCAGGAGGTTTGGTGAGGTTTCTGAAGAGATTAAAATGGTGCCTTACAAAGTTAAGGATACGGGGGGAGAGGTCAAGATAGAGGCTCAGGGCAAGCTTTATTCTCCTCCTGAAATTTCTGCCATGGTTTTACAGAAGTTAAAATCTTCTGCTGAAGATTATTTAGGGCATAAAATTACTGAAGCCGTTATAACAGTCCCGGCATATTTTAACGACAGCCAGAGACAAGCCACAAAGGATGCAGGAAAAATAGCAGGACTTGAAGTTAAAAGGATTATTAATGAACCCACGGCAGCAGCATTAGCTTACGGACTTGATAAGAAAAAGAATGAAACCATAGCTGTATATGATTTTGGAGGAGGAACATTTGATATTTCTATCCTTGAAGTTGGAGAAGGTGTGGTAGAAGTTAAGTCAACAAATGGAGATACTCATCTTGGAGGAGATAACTTAGACCAGAGGGTTATTGACTGGCTTGTAACCGAGTTTAAAAAAGACCAGGGGATAGACCTTGCAAAAGATCCGATGGCAATGCAGAGATTAAGGGAAGCTGCGGAAAAAGCAAAGATGGAGTTATCAACATTGACAGAAACTGAAATAAGTCTTCCTTTTATAACTGCTGATGCATCGGGTCCAAAACATTTGAATATCAGGCTTACAAGGGCTAAGTTTGAGCAATTAGTAGATGACCTGATCCAGAAGTCTCTTGGACCATGCCGTCAGGCCCTCCAGGATGCAGGTCTTTCTCCATCGAATATAGATGAAGTAGTCCTGGTAGGAGGTTCTACAAGAATCCCCAAGGTGCAGGAAGTAGTAAAGCAGCTTTTTGGCAAAGAACCGCATAAGGGTGTTAATCCTGATGAAGTTGTTGCAGTTGGTGCTGCTATTCAGGGAGGAGTTTTAGCTGGCGATGTAAAGGATGTTTTGCTCCTTGACGTTACTCCTCTTTCACTTGGGATAGAGACCCTCGGTGGAGTTATGACAAGGCTTATTGAGAGAAATACAACAATCCCTACCAGAAAATCAGAGATATTCTCTACAGCGGCTGATAGCCAGACAAGTGTTGAAATCCATGTTCTTCAGGGTGAAAGAGAGATGGCACGGGATAACCGGACACTCGGGAAATTCCACTTGGTAGGTATTCCGCCTGCACCAAGAGGAATACCGCAGATAGAAGTTACGTTTGATATTGATGCCAATGGAATTGTCAATGTATCTGCAAAAGATCTGGCAATCGGGAAGGAACAGAAAATAACAATTACATCATCCTCAGGCGTATCAAAGGAAGATATCGAAAAGATGGTTAAGGATGCTGAATCCCATTCTGAGGAAGATAAAAAGAGGAGAGAACAGATTGATGTTAGGAATCAGCTGGACTCACTTATCTACAATACTGAAAAAACCCTTAATGAGCATAGGACTAAAATCCCTGAAGCCGAGGCAAAATCTATTGAGGAAGCTCTTAGTGAAGGAAAGAGTGCATTGACAAGCGAGGACCTGCCGAAGATGAAAAGCTCAATTGACCGGATCACTAAATCTTCCTATAAGTTAGCAGAGATAATGTACAGCCAAGCTCAGGGAGGAGCTTCTTCCGGGGAACAGGGATCCCAGGAGCCTAAATCCGGTTCGCAGGCTCAGGAGTCCTCTTCTAAAAGTGATGATAATGTAGTTGATGCTGAATTCGAGGATAAAAACTAAAACTTAAAAACTTTGAAAGGAGGGAATTGTTATGGCAATTGTGAGATGGAATCCTTTGGATGACATTGTTTCTTTTCAAAGAAGGATGAATAAATTCTTTGAGGATACTTTCCTTGTAAAAAGACACCCGGATGAGAAATTTGGTGCAGGGATTTGGTCTCCGGCTGTTGACATCTATGAGACAGAGTCTGACATTGTTCTCAAAGCAGAACTCCCGGAGGTCGACCAGAAAGACATTGAGATAAAGATAGATGAGAATGTCCTTACCCTAAAGGGAGAGAGAAGATTTGAGAAGGAGACTAAAGAAGAAAACTATCACAGAATGGAGCGTTTTTATGGAAGTTTCTCAAGGTCTTTCACGCTGCCTAGCGGTATTGAACAGGAAAAGATCAAGGCTCAATACAAAGACGGTGTTTTAAAGATAACAATGCCAAAGAAAGCTGAGACAAAATCTAAGAAAATCACAGTTGAAATAAACAGTAAAATAAAAGGCTAATTTAATGGCTAAAAGGGATTATTATGAAGTGCTTGGATTAAAAAAAAGTGCTTCAAAAGATGATATTAAAAAGGCTTACCGTAAATTAGCAAGGAAATATCACCCTGATGTCAATCCCGGAGACAAAAAGGCTGAAGAAAGGTTTAAGGAAATCTCTGAGGCCTATGAAGTATTGAGTGACCCGGAAAAGAGAAAAAAATATGACCTTTACGGTCAACAGCCTTTTCAATCCGGGTTTGATCCTTTTAGCTCTTACCAAAAGAGGGGAAGGGGTGAAGGATTTGATTCCCAGGGATTTAACTTTGAAGATACTTTTGGCAGAGGATTTGAAGGTTTTGGAGATATATTTGGTGATATTTTTGGTAAGAGAAAAAAGAGTTATGCACAGGAACCGGCAAAAGGGACTGATATCCAATATAGCATGGAAATATCTTTTGAGGACGCAATAAAAGGCTTATCTACTGATATCACAATTCAAAGGAATGCTTCTTGTGATGAGTGCAATGGAAGTGGAACAACGCCAGGAAGCCGCAGCCAAGTATGCCCCGCATGCAATGGAACCGGCCAAAAAAAAGCAGGACGAGGACCCTTAAGTTTTTCCCAGGCATGTCCCCAATGCAAGGGTTCAGGCTCGTGGAACCCTAATCCTTGTAAGAAATGCTTTGGGTCAGGCACTACTCTAAAAAAAGAAAGAATTGGAGTAAAGATTCCTTCCGGAGTTGATACTGGTTCAAAGGTCAGGATTGCAGGCAAAGGGGAAACCGGTAAACATGGCGGTCCGGCAGGTGACCTTTATATAATAGTCAAGGTCAGGCCTCACCCCTTCTTTGAAAGAAAGGGTGATAATATCTATTGTGTTATACCTCTCACTGTTACCGAGGCTACACTCGGGAGTCAGATAACTGCTCCTACAATTGATGGAAATGTTACAATGAAAATTCCTGAGGGCACACAGAGCGGACAGGTATTCCGGCTGGCAAATAAAGGTTCACCAAAGTTAAAAGAAAGCGGCAGAGGAGATCAATTTGTTGAAGTCAAAATAATGGTACCAAAAAATCTTGATGAAAGGTCCAAACAGCTCTTACGAGACGTTGAAAGGTTAAATTATTACAACCCAAGAAGTAACCTTAGAGTATAGAAGAAATTTAAAAATATGGCGGAAAATATAAAAATTGAGAATGAGATTTCTGATGAAAATGGCGAAGCCCCGGCGATACAGGAGGACGGAAAAGAAAAACATCTGCTCTTGCTAGAAAAATCCCTTAAGGAAAAAGAAGAAGAAGCTGCAAAATACCTGGATCATTTACAGAGGCTGCAGGCAGAATTTCAGAATTACAAAAAAAGATCCGCAGAGGAGAGAAAAAAAATTGAAGAAGTTGGGAAAGAAGATTTAATAAAAAATCTGCTACCAGTAATTGACAGTATGGAAAAATCACTAAATCACACAGGTAAGGATTTAGACAGAAAGGTTATTGTTAAAGGAATTGAGCTTGTCCATAAACAGCTTAAAAATTTACTTAAGAAAGAAAGAATAACAAGAATCGAATCGGTTGGTGAAAAATTTGATCCTCTATTGCATGAAGCGGTGATGACAGAATTTTCTGATGAGCACAGCCCGGGAATAATTCTTGAGGAATTAGAACCCGGTTACTCTTTTAACGGCAGGATTTTGAGGCCTACAAAAGTAAAAGTTGCAATATCTAAAGAGCAAGGCTGAGTTTTTTCCTTTATACTTTCTTAGAGATCTAAAAAATAAATAGCAATCTTAAATTCTGTAGAAAATGTAGCATAAGGCTTGAGCCTGCTGCTATAAAATTCTGGTGGGTAGATTAAAAACCTATAAAATATTGCAGTCTAAAGGTTGCAATTGCCTGCATAAATATCTTTTAAAAATATAAAATTGACTCATTAAAGTGGTAGGAGTTTCTAAAGATGGAAGAAAAAGATAATGAGAGACAAGTAAAAGAGAGTGGTCCAGGGTTTAAGGTTATTGATAAACGTCACTCAGTAAAAAAAGTTGCTGAAGGGGAAAAAGGGGATGACATCCAATCAAAGAAATATCCTTCCTATGTGGAGGAACTGAGAAGCGAACTTGACAAAAAGGACAAAATCTTAAAAGAATATATAGAATCATATAAGAATATGAAGAAGGAGAACGAGGATTTTAGAAACAGACTTAAAAAGGATATGGAACTAAGACTGGAATCTGCAAAGATGGATTTTATTAAGAACTTTATTGAAGTCTTTGATAACCTTAATAGAGCTCTTGATGCAGCAGAGGATTCAAAAAACATCGTCGCTCTTATTGACGGGGTAAGAATGATCCAGTCTCAATTCTTTACAAAACTAAAAAAAGATGGCATTGTGGAGATAGATCCAATAGGTAAACCCTTTGATCCGCGGACACAGGAAGCAGTTGAAACTGTAGAGGTAGGGGAGAAGGAAAAGGATAATATTGTATTGTCTCAGTGTGAGAAAGGGTATTTAATGGGAGAAAGATTGCTACGACCTGCAAAGGTCAGAGTTGGGAGAATCAAGGATGAAGCACGGGAAATTGCCTGATTATAAGGAAAAGCAGAGATTAATCTATTCTGCTCAAACCCCTGAAGAGATTCTAATAAACTATGGAGATAGTTTCTTTAGTGCTGAACGGTATGATGATGCGATAGACTTTTATGAAAAGGCAAATTACAAAAGGGGTCTCCAAAAAATTGGAGACTTAGCCATAGAGGAAGGAGACCTTTTTTTATATAAAAGGGTTTACAGGTTTTTAGGGGAAAAACAGATTTCTTACGAAATAGCCAATAAAATCGGTTCAAAGGCATTGGAGCTGGAAAAATATTCCTTTGCAAAGAAGGCATTTGAAATAGCCGGGAACCAGGAAATGCTAAATAAATTAACACTTGATGTTGAAGGAGAGGGTCTTGGCAAAGCGTGATTATTATGAAGTTTTAGGAATTGGAAGAAATGCAAATGATGAAGAGATAAAAAAGGCATACAGGAAATTAGCTCTAAAATACCATCCTGACAAAAATCCGGGCGATAATGAATCTGAGGAGAAATTCAAAGAATCTGCTGAGGCTTACGAGGTACTGAGAGACCCTGAAAAACGAAGCCTTTATGACCATTATGGGCACGAGGGTTTAAGAGGGACAGGATTCCAGGGATTTACTGGGTTTGAAGACATATTCTCGAGCTTTAGTGATATTTTTGAAGACTTCTTTGGCTTTGGTACAGGGGGAAGAAAAAGAGAAACCTCAAGAAGAGGATCTGATCTTAGATATGATCTGCAGATTTCTTTTCTCGAAGCTGCCTTTGGCAAGGAAGCCGAAATAGAAATAGAGAGGCCTGAGGAATGCCAGAACTGCAAAGGGTCAGGGGCAAAGCCCGGTACAAGCAGATTGCAGTGCCATGTTTGTGGTGGAAGAGGTCAAATCATCCGTTCCCAGGGGTTCTTCAGCATTAGCACTACATGCTATCAATGCAATGGAGAAGGAACCATTATAAAGGAGTCCTGCAAGGAGTGCAATGGGAGAGGAAGAATCAGAGAAACAAAGAAGATTTTGGTAAAAATCCCGAGAGGAGTTGAAACGGGTTCGCGTATAAGATTAAAAGGTGAAGGCGAAAGAGGAATAAAGGGTGGACCATATGGAGACTTGTATATATTTATTCATGTGGAACCACATCCTTTTTTTGAAAGAGACGGAGATGATGTCATATGCCAGATACCGATATCCTTTTCCCAAGCAACCCTTGGTTCAGAAATTGAAGTTCCGATTTTAGAAGGGTCAAAGAAATTGACTATTCCGGCTGGAACGCAGACAAACGAAACATTTAGATTGAAAGGAGAAGGGTTTTACCATCTCCATGGTAGCGGCAGGGGAGACCTGTTGATCCAAGTGGTTGTCAAAACTCCCACCAGTCTTACAAAAAGGCAAGAAGAACTTCTCAGAGAGTTTGCAGAAATTAGCGGTGAAGAGATCAGTAAAAAACAGAAAAACTTTTTCCAAAAATTGAAAGATTTCACATGACTCTTTTTTAAGAAGGGGTATCCTGTTGACAACAGTGATTTCAACTGGTAAATTATTAATATAAATAATTTCATAAAAGAAAAATTCTTTATAGAAAACATTAATAATGATCGAGCTTGAAAACTTAAGAGGGATGCTTTCAGAGAGTGGGCAAAAGGCTTTGTCTTTAGCCATTGAGGAATCTCAAAAGAGAGGACAAAACTACTTAGGAATTGAGCATCTGTTTCTTGCATTGACGGAGGTGGAGAAATCCCTTTTCTTTGACGTAATGGCAGAACTACACCTCAACCCAAGCATTATTATCCACGCCCTCAACCAGCATCTTAACATCGCCAAGTTATATTCAGGAGAAGAAATGAAGGTACTGCCTGCTACAAAAAATATTTTCAGGCAGGCATGGGACGATGCCCAAAGCTCAGGGAGAAAAACCGTTGAGGCCACTGATCTATTGATAGCAATATTTCAGGAAAGCCATGGGATGCTGGTGAAAATTATAAGAAGCTTAGGAATAGAACCCAGCATTATTGTAGAAAAAATTACCCACAAGGTAAGGACAAGGGAAGAAAAGGGAGAAGAATTTAAGAAAAAATATGAACTTCCTCCTTACCTTAAGCATTTTGGTATAAACCTGAACAAGCTTGCCCGCCTGGATAAACTTCCACCAATAATTGGGAGGGAAGAAGAGATCAGGCAGGTGATGGAAATTCTTTACCATAAAGAAAGGGCTAATTCGGTAATGATCATTGGTGAAAGCGGTGTCGGGAAAACTGCTATTGCAGAGGGTCTTGCTAAAAAAATTGAGCTTTCACCGCAGAATATTCCGCCGAGGTTAAGGAATTGCCAGATAATAAATCTTCAGATGAATACGATTGTTGCGGGAACAATGTTCAGAGGAATGTTTGAGGACAGGATCCAGAATATTATAAATGAGCTGAAGGAGAGACCCAACTTAATTTTATTTGTAGACGAAGCCCACTCCCTTATCGGTGCTGGTTCAGCCATGGGTGTCCCCAGCGATGCAGCCAATATTTTTAAATCATCTTTGGCAAGGGGAGAGATCAGAATTATCGGAGCAACTACCGCCACTGAATATAAGGCCTACATTCAGGAGGACGAGGCTTTATCCAGGCGTTTCCGTGCGGTAAGTATAAAAGAGCCAACAATTGAAGAAGCAAGGGAAATCGTTCTCGGAGTAAAGCCAAGGCTTGAGAGGAATTACTCAGTCAAGATTTCTGAAGAAGCTATTGACACTGTCCTTGAAATGTCACCGAGATATATGCGTTCTTTGAGACTTCCTGATAAGGCAATAGGCTGGTTGGATACAGCAGCCGTAAAGGTTGAGATAAACAGACTTGACAGGCCTGTTACAAAGGATGACGTCATTGAAGTTATATCCCAGGAAGCTGATATACCAAGAGACATGATTTTCAGAGATACAACTGATAGGTTTAAAGATATAGAAAAAGAATTAAGCCGGAGGGTTGTCGGACAAAAGGAAGCAATTTCAGCTTTGGCAAATCGCTTGAGATTAAATAAAGGTCCGTTAAAGGAAAATTTTGACAAGCCTGATGGAGTACTTCTTTTCTTAGGACCAACCGGGGTAGGAAAGACAGAGATGTCAAAAGCCCTAGCAAAATTTTTGTTTGGTGATGAGAAGAAAATGATACGTCTTGATATGTCGGAATACAGAGATTCTGCCATATCAGTGGACAAACTAATCGGGATGCCCCGCGGCATTGTTGGGTCTGAAAGAGGAGGGATATTAACCAACCAGGTAAAGGATAATCCGCTTTCAGTCCTTCTTCTTGATGAAATGGAAAAGGCGAATTCTTATGTGCTTAACATATTTTTGCAAATTTTTGATGAAGGTTGGATTACAGACGGAAGAGGGAAGAAGGTTTATTTTTCAGACACCATAATAATAATGACTTCTAATTTTGCTGCTGAAAAGTTCAAACGGCTTACAAAGCCTTTTGGTTTTCTTTCCGATGTACAACAGTTTGATTCTGTCAAGAAAGAGGTACTCAAGGAAGTTGAAAACACTTTTTCTCCTGAGTTTATCAATCGTATTGATGATATCATAGTTTTTTCACCCCTGACAGAAGAAGAAATAAAAGAAATAACAAAGATTTACCTCAGCAAGATAAATGAGTTTTTGATAACCCAGGGCAAAGAGATGATGGTTGAGGAAAGGGTAATTGAAATATTGACAAAAATCGGTTTTAGCATTAAATATGGGGCAAGGTTTCTAAAGAGGACTATTGATGAGAAAGTAAAAATACCAATAACCCTTAACTGGAAAAAAAGTTCAAAGTTTTTAGTCAGTGTTAAAGGAGAAGAGATAGTTGTGGATTGGGAGCACTGATAGTAAATTGTAATTAATTTTCAGGATAATTTTAAAAAGTCCAAAGTCAGAAAAGATGGCCTTGGATTTTTATTTTGGTTTACAAAAAATATTTTTAAAAAGTAATCACGATGATAGAGGTAAAAAATCTAACTAAATATTACCGTGGCATTAGAGCTGTAGAGGATGTTAATTTTAATGTAGAGCGGGGAGAAATAGTAGGGCTTTTGGGTCCCAATGGAGCTGGTAAGACCACAACTATGAGGATTATCACAGGTTTTATTCCTGCAACAAAAGGAGAAGTTAAAGTCGCAGGGTTTGATGTTTTTGAGAATCCCCTTGAGATTAAAAATCAGATCGGTTATTTGCCAGAAACCCCCCCTCTTTACAAAGATATGGTAGTTACCTCCTTTTTGGAATTTGCGGGAAGACTGCGTGGGGTGGAAAGAGATAAGATTGGTTCAAGAATAAATTATGTTTTAGAGCGGTGCGGGATTTTAGATGTAAAAGACAGACTTATTGGGAATCTTTCTAAAGGTTACAAACAGAGAGTCGGCGTAGCCCAGGCTCTCATCCATGACCCTGAAGTCCTGGTTTTGGATGAACCTACTATCGGGCTTGATCCAAAACAGATTACAGAAATAAGGCATTTGATCAAGGAGCTTGGAGGAGAGCACACGATTATTCTTAGTACCCATATCCTTCCAGAAGTGACTATGACGTGCCAGAGAGTAATAATAATAAATGAGGGTAAGGTAGTTGCCACAGATTCCTTTGAAGGCCTTTCGGCAAAATTGAGGAAGTCAGAGAAGATCTTTATAAGAGTTTCAAGGGTTGATGAGAGTATCTTTAACAGACTGGAAATGATAAAGGGGATAACACATATCAGTAAAGACGGCTCCTCTGAGAATAGTCTGATAGTTGAAAGTGAATTGGGCTTTGATGT
>MGDB01000136.1:13532-16248 GCA_001790645.1 Candidatus Schekmanbacteria bacterium GWA2_38_11 | reverse complement strand
AAAAGTGAGAAGAGAAGTATCTGATGAGATTGCTTCGTCTTAGAATAATGATTTGAGACAGAATAATTTAAGCTAAAAATGAAAAAGAATATAATAATTTATATTTTAAATCCGTGGTAATAAATTGCAAATCAAGAATTAGGGGCGGACGCAACACCGGGGCAAGCACCACCAGCACAGTTATAATCAGTAGCAGCTGCTCTTCCGGCTAACTGACTACAACACGACAGAACTGCCTGCTCTGGATTGAGTTTTACACGGGTTATTTCCATATCAATCCACTTTTTCTTAGGGCTTAGGCTGGCTTTGCCATTCCTGCATTTAGCTTCCATATTAATACATTCCTTTCTATTAAGTCCATAGTCAACAGTCGATAGTCCACAGACAATAGACGAGAGTCAACAGTCCATAGACGACAGTTTTATGATGGAAAAATTATACATAATAAAAAAAATATTGTCAATAGTTTTTGGGTTGGTCTCTGAAAAATATGTTAACGACCTCTGATTACACAGATTTATAAAAGAATGACCTCACTCAATATACCCCAGCGCTTTCAGACTCTGTTTAAGTTTCTCCTCTTCCTTCTTTGAAAAGCGTTCCTCCCGGGTTAGTTTCTGGCTACTCTTGCCAAATTTTATCATTCTTTTATAACTATCAGAGGTTTCATTAAAAATCTCTTTTCTTATCCTGCCATCTAAGTCCCGGGGAGTTTCTACATCCATCAGGTGCAGAATAGTTGGTGTTACATCCATTATAGAGAGTTTTTGTGCATTAAAATTTCTTTTAAACTCATCTCCCAGAGCGAAAAATATCCCTTCTTTTCTATGAAAACCTCCGTTTCCCCTTTTAAAAATATTGTTGCTATTATTTAAACTCTTCAACAAATAGTCCATATTCTTAGGTAAAAGATATATGTCACAGGCAGGATAATCATCATTAGCTCTTCCTATAACATCTTCTTTTTTTAAAACATCCCCAAAAATCCTCTCTCCGTTTAAGGGATCATTTATATTTTTTAATTCCCTTATTAGCCTCTCCCTTAATGGCTCATAGGCTTCTGGTTCAACTACACCTTCGGGGTCTCTTCCTTTTAGATTTATCCTGAGACCATAAGAAGTTTCTGAATATAAATAGACAAGGGATTTTTCATAATCAATCTTCTGCTTAAATTTAAACCTTCCCATGTGCTTTCCCGGCTTTTTATGAAAGTCTTCCTTAAATTTATTAAGGTTCTTAAATAGTGCTTTTGACTTTTTATCCAATATAAATGTCTTATAAACATAACCATGCTTTAAGAGCCATTCATTCAGGAAAAAACCGCCTTTAATATCTTTAAAACCATGGTCGGAAACTATGAATTTTAAACAGTTGTTTGGTAAGATAGAAAAAATCCTGCCAATTGCTTCATCAAGTTTTTCATAAACTTTTTTTACCTTCCTCTGGTCTTTCCAGAAGCCATGACCTGCCCTATCTGATTCCATAAAAACAGCCATAAAGAAGTCCCAGGCATAGTTATCATTCAGGTATCTAATTAATCTTACCTTATTGTCTATGTCTTTTAGAATCTCCTGCAAATATTTGCTTATGTCCAAGCTCTTCTTTGCCTTTTCATCTAAACCTGTATGCTCCTCTGGAAGATTATCCTCTATCTTTCGCGCATATAATAATTTTCTTCTTGTTAACTTTCTGTAAAGCTCTTTAGGATAAGTTACCTTCATCCTTTGGGTTGCCATCACCCGGCTTATCATCAAACCATTTATCCTTCGGGGTGGATAGGTTAAAGGGACATCTATGACTATACATCTTTTACCTCCCTCACTTAATAATTCCCACAGAGCCTTTGATTTAATGAAGGTTGAATTAACCCTTTTTCTCTCTATCTCTTTTATTTTATCATTATAATTCCTGGTAGGTAAAGAGAAATCAAAGACTCCGTGTTTTCCAGGTAATTTTCCTGTAAACATAGACGGCCAGGCAACCGGAGTTAAGGGTGGAATTGTGGAGTCAAGATAAGCGTAAACACCTTCTTCCATTATCCTGGCTATATTAGGCAGCTTTCCCTCTTTAATTAATGGGTTTATTACATTAAAAGTCCCGCCATCTAATCCTATTACAAATACTTTTTTAGACATAATTTAGTCGATGGTCGATAGTCCATAGTCAACAGTCCATAGACCATAGACGACAGTCCATAGTCGACAGATTATTTGAGAGAATTGCGGAGACCCTGGAGCATTCGGATAATTTCTTCAGCATTAGTATAAAGCTTATTAAAATCTGCCTTATTAATTATTTTTCTATTCTTACCAATATAAAGACAACTTACTGCTTCTATCTCAGATCTAATTGCGTAACCAAGAAATCGCCTGAATTCAGCATTTGTTTGACCAGTTGAGCCTTCTGCTATATTTAAAACAGTAGAATCTGCTGCTCTTTTTATCTGGGTTGTCAAAATATATAATTCTTCTTGTGGAAACTTTTTAGTTAAATTATGAATATCTGTGCTAAAATCAATTGCCTTTTGCCATACTTTTAATTTCTCAAACTTAAAACCCACTTTCCTCCTATCTATGGACTGTTGACTGTCGTCTGTCGTCTATGGACTGTAGACTGTCGACTATTAAACAACCGCCTTTATTGCCCTTAAATCCTTAATCAACTCATTCAATTGTTTATCAAGTTTTTCTTCGCTGATATCATATTTCCCCATCAG
>MGDB01000136.1:7678-13401 GCA_001790645.1 Candidatus Schekmanbacteria bacterium GWA2_38_11 | reverse complement strand
TCTGACAGATAATCGTTATATACGCAGATGATCACTGATTTTTGACAGATAATCACAGATATAATCTGTGCTAATCTGCGTGTTTATCTGTGTCTTCAGCTGTGCTCATCTGCGTCTTTTTCTCTATTGCCATATTTTTAAAATATTCACTGCAGTTATTAAAGGTGCCTGTTTCTATATAGCTTCTTCCCGGGCACCAATCGCAATATTTCAACAACTCGCACTCTCTGCAGATAAAATCCTCTATATTGTTAAAATTATCTATTTCTTTTTTTAACTTCTCCCAGCAAACTGATACACCTTCAGCCAATATATCATATCCCGGGTAATTTATCTCATTACAAAAATTCATCTTGCCGTATGGTGTGATAGAAAAAAACGTCATTCCCACACCACAGTTAAACATCCTGTCTATTTTACGCTTTGATTTTACCTGCTCCTTTTCCCATTCGTTCCTGAACATTTCAGGATATACTGTTTTTTTAATTTCATATAGTTCTTTGTTAGTTAAAGAGTATTTGCTTGCCCAGATATCACATCCGTTTCTCGAGGGTAAAACCTCTTCATCGATTGAGTAAGGGATATTTAAAGATCTGGCATATTGACTGATTTTAACCAGTTCATCTGAATTCAACTTCATGCTGGTAGACCTTATTTTTACCTGAATATCTTTTCTTCTTAATATCTCAATAGCACCCTTTACCTTTTGAAAAGAATCTTCGACTTGAGTAATTCTGCTGAAACCTTGAGGGGTTATAGAATTAAATGTTATAGTTATCTTGTTTACATTATTTTTTTTTAACCTATCAGCAACTTTTTCATCAATCAGGTAACCATTGGTCAGGAGGGTGAAGCGAAAACCGCATCGGTTAGTATAATCCAGAATATCGAATATATCCTCTCTTAATAAGGCCTCTCCTCCGGTGAAACCAATATGATAGACCTGCAAATCTTTTAACTGGTCTAAAATTGAGAATATCTGGTTTTTGTTAAGTTCACGGCTTTCTTCGGGAGTTCCGGAAAGATAACAATGAGGACAGCGGAAATTACATTTGTAGGTCAATTCAAACATAATACTAAAGGGATTTCGTCCTTGTTTTGCACGGTTTATAATATCTTTAAAAAATTCTTTTCCGGTAGCTAATTTTATTGCCATTTTTATAAAACTCTTTCCATAAGTATTAGTTTCCCAGAAAGATCAGTTCCCTTTTCTAAAAAATCTAATTTTTTATAGCATTTTATAGCTGGTTTTTTTTTAGGGTCAACTGTCAAATATAGCCTTTCCACCCCTTTTTCTTTAGCAAAATCAATAAGGTAATTTATTAATCGTATTCCGATGCCAAGGCCTCTGAAGAGCGTTTTTACCTCCAGGCTATGTATCCACCATTCAGGATGTAAGTTTTTTATTCTTTTAACCAGCCAAACTGAACCGATTTTCTTCCCATTATGCTTAGCAATAAATACATATAATTCATGAAGCTGGTTAGATTCTTTGGCTTTATCTAACTTCTTCTTTTCTTCAAATGAGTACTTGATGACTGGATGAAAAAATCTTTTTAGTATTTTGCGGAAAATAGCGCGACCTTGTAATAAAAACAATAGACGAGCTGCTAACCATTTAATCACCTTTAATAATGAGCTAAAAAGATTTTCATGCATGGGAAATGTAGCTTCTTTTTTAGAAAGCAAATATAATTCGCTATTCTTATATCTGGTAATGAACCTTGCATTCCATTTTTTTAAGTAAACAGGAAGTAGATTCTCTTTCTCTGCAGTTAAAAAATAAAGCTCATTTACCTTAATTAGATTCAGCATAGAATAACAGAGTCTTAAAATTTGCTCTTCTATTCCGGTTCCCCGGTATAGAAATCTAATGTTAAATTCCGTAATTGTCCAAAAGCTTCTGCCTTCATCCTTGTTTATAACCTTGATTATCTCAGCTATAGCTATCTTATTTCCCTTTAGATTAGCAGTTATCTTAAAACCACCTATATTATCCAATGGTTTTAAAAAATTCTCGTCTTTATTTAAAATGTCTTCCAATGGAATATCTATATATCTATACGCTATAAAGCTTTCTTTTTTTCTGGGAAGTGAAAAATAATATCCGTTTTTATTTTTTATTATCCAAAAGATAAACTTTCCTAAAGTTATTTTATAGAGTGGGTTTAACTGTACATATATAAGAATCTGGCCTAATTTTCTTTTAAAAGTTGAAAGGCTGAAGAGAAGATTTTTTTTAATCTCGAATAAAACCTTACTCAAAAAGGATGGTTTGTAGCTATAAATATCAATATATTTATTTTTCCTAATTACAGAAACTACCTTTCCCGCTATTTGCCTAATGCTAATTTCTTTTTCATCAGGCATCTTTGCTGAGTCACCTTTAGTAATAAAAAATTTTTGGTTATCTCTGGTTATAACTTCTATTATCCTATGGCATACAAATAATGAATTTTGAACAAAAGTAATAATATCACCCGGACAAAGATCTTTAATTTGAGACTCATCAATAACTATCTTATCATCAGGCAGGATAGTCGGATGCATAGAAAAACCAATTGTTGAGGTTATTACCTGATGTTGATTATTTCTTCCATTGAGAATTTTGTCTGCCAAGCAGTAATAATCATCTATTTTGGCAATAACACTATTTCTCTTATCCATAATCCAAAAACTTTTTTTAGTATAAATTAATTATTTTATCAATTTTTTTAAAACCATTAGCTAATCTGTCAAGCTGGTTTAACCTCTTTTCTTCCAGTAGAAATTTCTTCTGATTCTTATAAAAATTTTTTTTAAAAATTTTATAGCTGTGCTCAAAATATTTAAATAATCCCTTGTCTTTTTCCACTCTGAGTATTTTAAAGGCATTATCATAAATTTTGATATTGCCTGCTCCAAACATAACCGACTCTTTATAGAGAATCAAAGCCTTTTTAAGATTGCCTTTCTTTTTATTTAGCTCTGCTTCAAGAATTAATCTACCGGTATTGAACGGTTCAATCTTCTTGAGTCGGGATAAAATATTTTCTGCTTTTCTTAATTTGTTTAGACATATATATATTGATGCAAGTCCAAGAAAAGCTTGTTTTTCCTCTGGCTTAAGCCTAACTGCCTTTATATATTTATCTTCTGCATCTTTATACTTTCTGTGTCTTAACAAAATATCACCCATTCCACAGAGTGCATAATAATCCTTGGGGTCGCAGAAATTAATCTTTTTGAATTCATCAGAAGCTGACTTTAAATTGCCCTTACTCCAATAGAGCCAGCCATTATTATTATCTTTGCAGCGGTAGCTCGGATCATTTTCAATTACTTTTTGATAATATTTTCTGGCATACTTCTTTTTTCCCATCTTCCAACTTATCCTAAAGAGCCAAAAATATAAATGTGCCAAAAAGCTTGATTTAAAACCTGCGCTTAAATATTTATAGCCTCTTAGTCCCCCGACCGCTTCATTTAAGTCTGCTATAGACAAATCAAAATCATTTTTAAAATATCTGTCTATTCCCCTGTTTCTCAGATAAAATATCCTTTCCAATGTTTTATCAAAAGGGCTTTTGGTAATCCGAAGATATAACTCATCTCCAAAAAATTTATATTCTATGGGTGTAAATCCCCCATTTACAGAATAGGCTATTGTTGTGCATCCTGCTTTAAGGAATTTCTCTTTTATTAGTTCTGCTAATCTATCAGGATAGATCCAGGGCTTTCGTCTTCCTATATTTTTGGTTAAAGAAATATTTTTTATGGAATCAAATAAAAGATAATCTACGTCAATATCTAAAATAATTGGTTCTTCTATTTTGGGAGCAGAAAAAATATCAGTTACCTCGAAATATCTTCCATAGAGTTTTGTAGAAACTTTATTATTGCCTAACTTTAAAACTCTATCCTTATAATGATCCTGAAATTTTAATCTTTTAGTTAAATTTTTTATATCTTTCAGACTTGATTTAAATTTTTCATTGTTACCAGGAATAATCCAGTAAAATCTATCTACAATTCCATCCCGCATAGCAGGATAAATATAATTTCCAATATTTAGCTGTGCCTCAAGGTCATCTTGATATCTCAGGTGCAATAATGTCTTCTCTAATTGTCTTTTTAAATCTTTAAGGCTTTTAGCTTCTTCTAATGCCTGCCGGACAGGTTTAGCGCGATAAAAGCCAAAATCTATATGGCTATCAAGATGCACAAGTGATAAATTTTTAATTTTAAGCTTTTGCCAAATCTTGAGAGCCTGATGGTGGTCTTCGATTAAAGTTAAGTTTTTATTATACATAAGCTATGGATTTTTTTAGACTTTTTTTAGAAGTTCTTCATTGGCATTTTACTTTATTGTATTATTTCTGGCAGTTCAAGATAAAAAGTTTAATTATAGAAATAGAAATAAGGTCTGAAATTTTCTCTCCATATTTTGTTACTTTTACCCCTTGATAATTTCAATATTCTCTGTTAATTTAAAAATATGAGAATTTTAGGGCTTGACATAGGGGATAAATACATAGGTGTGGCTTTAAGTGATGAATCTGAGATTATTGCTACAGGGCTTGAGACCATAAAAAGGTCAAAAATAGATGAGGATGTTAAAAAGTTAAAGGGAATCGTAGAAAAGTACGAGGTGAAGGAAATAGTTTTTGGAATACCAAAAGATCTTTATGGGGGGATCGGTCCACAGGGTGAAAAGGTTCTAAAATTTATTGAGCGTTTAAAAAAACACATAAATATTCCGGTAAATTCCTGGGATGAAAGGTTTACAACCAAAGAGGCTGAAAGGACCCTTTTAGAAGATGGGATGAGAAGGGAAAAGAGGAAGAAACTAATAGATAAGGTCTCTGCGATTTTAATTCTGCAGGGTTACCTGGATTATCACTGAAAGGAAATTATAATCATTGAGAAAGTATTTGGCAATCGTTGCAGTTATCCTCATATTGATAGCTTTTACTTTTGTGAGGATATGGTGGGATTATCCAATTACTCCGTTAAGCAACAACCAAGGGACAAAGAAAATTAAAATTCCCAAAGGTATTGGTCTGAGGGCGGCAGCCTTCCTTCTTGAGAGTGAAGGAATAGTTACTCACCCCTATTATTTTATCCTCATGTGCAAACTAAACCGCAGTTCACCATTGATTAAAGCAGGTGAATATGAACTGCGGGCTTCAATTACACCGTTGGAAGTATTTCAGATTTTAGAAAAAGGGGAATACAGAAAGCATTACATCACAATTCCTGAAGGATATACATTAAACCAGATTGCTAAGCTTTTAGTTAAAGAACAGCTTATCAACCAAGATAAATTCTCAAGACTTGCACGCGACAGGGAATTTATAAAATCACTAAAACTTGATGCATCTTCTCTGGAAGGTTATCTTTTCCCGGACAGCTATGAATTTACAAAGGAGAGCGGCGAAGTGTTTATCCTGAAAAAAATGGTAAGTCGGTTTAATGAGGTTTTTAATGATGACTTTAAGAGGAGGACTGCAGAATTAAAATTAAGTGTACATAAGGTGGTGACCCTTGCTTCTCTTATAGAAAAGGAGGCAAAGACCGCTGAGGAAAAAGGAATTGTTTCTGCAGTTTATTATAACCGATTGAAAAAAAATATGCTCCTTCAATGTGACCCGACAATTATCTATTTGTTAGATAATAATTTTGATGGTATTTTGAAAAATAGTTACCTGGATATAAATTCACCATATAATACTTATAAATAT
>MGDB01000136.1:966-7498 GCA_001790645.1 Candidatus Schekmanbacteria bacterium GWA2_38_11 | reverse complement strand
CTAAACAGGGAAAGCGAGCAGGAATGACCGTCTTTTGATATTTGAGCATATCAGGAGTTGGGGGACAAGCAGTCATTAATGCTTTACTATTTCCTCTTTAGATGAAGGGGCTTTTGCATTATAAGTAGCGCTGAAGTCTTTATCCCCTACAATGGCATCAAGCTCAACATGTCCTGGAAGGCCTTGTGTTAGGGCAATCTTGAGCACTTCATCCATATTCTCTACAAAAATGAATTCTAATTCAGACTTAATTTTTTCAGAAATATCCTTTAGATCTTTTTCATTTTCAGCAGGGCATATAACTGTTTCTATACCTCCCCGATGGGCTGCTAAAGCCTTTTCCTTTAACCCGCCTATTGGAAGGATTCGTCCACGCAAAGTTATCTCGCCAGTCATGGCTATATCATTCTTTACGGGAATCCGTGTCAGGGCTGATGCTAAAGCTGTTGCCATTGCAATTCCTGCTGAAGGCCCATCCTTAGGGATAGCTCCTTCAGGAACATGGATATGAATGTCAACTTTGGAGAAAAAGTCCTTATCAAGGCCGAGCATCTTTGATCTTGACCTTAAATAACTTAAGGCTGCCTGGGCTGACTCCTGCATTACATCGCCTAACTTTCCTGTCAAGTTTAAAACCCCTTTGCCACCCATAATTGTAGCCTCGATAACTAACAATTCTCCTCCAAACTCAGTCCACGCCAAACCAGTGGTCTGCCCAACCAGAAGTTCCGTTTCCTTTATACCATACCTATATTTAGTAATACCGAGATAATCTGGGACATCTTCCGGTTTTACAATAACCTTAATCTTTTTACCTTCCTTGACTATTTTTTTTGCAACTTTTCTGCATATCGAAGCTATTTCTCTCTCAAGGTTTCTTACTCCAGCTTCTTTTGTATATCTTCTTAAAGTAAAAAGGATTGAACTCTCAAGAACCTCAAGGTTGTCAGTACTAATCCCATGGGCTTTGAGCTGCTTAGGAAGCAAGAACTTCATTCCAATGTTCAGTTTTTCATCTTCTGTATAGCCTGGAATACGGATTATCTCCATGCGGTCCTGTAAAGGCTGCGGGATAGAGTGCATAACATTTGCGGTAGTTATAAACATCACCTGGGATAAATCAAAATCTACATCAAGGTAATGATCAGCAAATGCATAATTTTGTTCAGGGTCTAACACTTCAAGCAGAGCTGCTGATGGGTCGCCCCTAAAATCCATTGACATCTTATCCACTTCGTCAAGAAGAAATACAGGATTTTTTGATTTAGCTCTTTTCATGTATTGCATAATCTTTCCTGGAAGGGCTCCAATGTAAGTTCTCCGGTGTCCACGGATTTCAGCCTCGTCCCTTATTCCACCTAAAGAAATCCTTACAAAGTTCCTTCCCATACATCTCGCTATTGATTTTGCAAGGGATGTTTTCCCAACCCCTGGAGGACCTACAAAGCAGAGTATGGGTCCTTTAAGCTTTTTGACAAGTCTGCGGACAGCCAAAAACTCAATTATCCTTTCCTTGATCTTTTCCAACCCATAATGATCCTCATTCAATATCTGCTCAGCCTTATCTAAATTTAATTTATCCTTTGTCCGCTTACTCCATGGCAAAGAAACCAGCCAGTCAATGTAGTTACGAACGACTGTTCCTTCAGCAGACATTGGGGGCATCATTTCCAGTTTTTTTAATTCCTTTATTGTCTTTTCCTCAACCTCTTTTGGCATCTTTGCTTTTTTGATTTTCCCCCGCAGTTCCTCTATCTCTGATTTTGCTTCATCCTGTTGTCCAAGTTCATTTTTTATAGCCCTCATCTGCTCGTTGAGGAAATACTCCCTCTGGTTTTTCCTCATCTGGTTTTTCACTCTCCCTTGGATTTTTTTCTCAGCCATGAGGATCTCTATCTCTTTTTGCAATAGCTCATGAAGTTTTTCCATCCTTTTTGTAACATTTTTTATCTCTAAAAGTGTCTGCTTATCTGTTACCTTGAGTGCAAGATGGGCTGCGATTGTGTCTGAAAGCCTGCTTGGGTCTTCAATGCTGATGACAGAGATTAGTGCATCAGTAGATATCTGTTTTCTAATCCTTACATATTCCTCAAATAAAGAGTTAACCCTACGAATTAATGCCTCTAATTCATAGGAAGAAGTCCCCTCATCAACAGTTTCATCAACTGTTACAAGCAAACATGTTTCATCTGGGATAAATTCATTAATTCTTACCCTGTTTAACCCCTCAATCAGGATCTTGGCTGTACCATCTGAAAGCTTCAAAATCTGTAATATTTCCCCTTTAGTCCCGATTCTATATATATCATCCTCTAAGGGATCATTGATAGCAGCATGTTTCTGGGCAACAAAGATAACCTGCTTTTTCTCACCCATTGCTTTATCAAGGGCAGCGATTGATTTCTTTCTCCCAACAAATAAGGGTATTATCATATGCGGGAAAAGAACTAGATCTCTTAACGATATAAGTGGATATAAAGTTTCTTCTGGAGTTTTCTTTTCTTTTTTAAAAATCATAGCGCCTTCTATAGGTTAAAAAGTTTTTTAATTATTTCTTGCTCTTACGAATTGTTACAAGTAAAAATGTTTATTTGCCATTATAGTCGGCACAGAGCGTTATACCTTTAACTTGCCTTTTCATACAAAATTATAGGACTCGCGTTGGACAGTATGACATCTTCATTTATTACACACTCTTTTATAGTATTTTGAGAGGGAAGATCATACATTATATCCAGCATAACATTTTCTAAAATTGCCCGCAGGCCCCTTGCACCACTTTTCCGTTTCAAAGCCCCTTTTGCAATAGCATGGAGAGAACCTTCGGTAAAATGGAGCTTCACATCTTCGAATTCAAAAAACTTCTGATATTGTTTCAGCAAAGCATTCTTGGGTTCTGTCAATACTCTGATCAATGCTTTTTCATCTAATTCATCCAAAGTTGCTATTACAGGAAGTCTGCCAATGAATTCGGGTATCAGTCCATATTTTAACAAATCTTCAGGTTGAACAAAGGAGAGTATTTCTCCTATATTCCTTTTCTCAATCAGCTTGACTTCGTTTCCAAACCCCATGCTTTTTTTCCCGATTCTGCTGTCAATTATCTTCTCCAATCCTACAAAAGCCCCGCCGCAGATAAAGAGGATTTCTGTAGTATCAACCTGGACGAATTCCTGATGCGGGTGCTTTCTACCGCCTTGTGGCGGGACACTTGCTACAGTACCTTCAATAATTTTTAATAATGCCTGCTGGACTCCTTCTCCAGAAACATCTCTGGTTATGGAAGGGTTTTCAGTTTTACGGCTGATTTTGTCTATTTCATCGATATAGACAATCCCTTTTTCAGCTTTGCTTACATCGTAATCAGCCGACTGTAAGAGTTTCAGTATAATATTCTCTACATCCTCCCCGACATAACCAGCCTCTGTTAGTGTCGTAGCATCAACAATTGTAAATGGAACATCCAAAATCTTAGCAAGGGTTTGAGCAAGCAGAGTCTTTCCGGAGCCTGTAGGACCTATTAATAGTATATTGCTCTTTGTTAATTCCACATCATCGTTCTTAGTATTGGAATGAACCCTTTTGTAATGATTATAAACTGCTACTGAAAGAATCCTTTTTGACCTTTCCTGGCCAATTACATAACGGTTTAATATTTCATTTATTTCTTTAGGCTTTAGAAGCCTGAAGTGTTCCTTCAGTTCCTCTTCTACCAAATCTTTTTCTATTATCTCACTACAAAGCTCTATGCATTCGTCACAAATAAAAGCCGACGGCCCGGCAATCAGTTTTTTAACTTCGCTCTGGCTTTTATTGCAAAAAGAACAGAAATGACCCCTTGTTGCTACCATAAATGAACTCCTAAATAAGAAGAGTTATTACTTGCGATATTCTATTACTTCGTCAATAATTCCGTATGCCAAAGCCTCTTTTCCGCTCATGAAAAAGTCTCTGTCCGTATCAGTCTGAATCTTTTCGAGGGATTGGCCAGTATGCTTGACAAGGATATTATTAATCGTATCTCTTATTCTTAAAATTTCCTTTGTCTGTATTTCAATATCGCTTGCCTGGCCCTGAAATCCTCCTAGAGGCTGATGAATCAAAATTCTCGAATTAGGTAGGGCAAACCTCTTTCTCTTCTCACCTGCTGCAAGAAGTAAAGCTCCCATGCTGGCTGCCTGTCCCATGCAGATAGTTGAAACAGATGGTTTTATGTACTGCATTGTATCGTACATTGCAAGGCCGGCAGTAACTGATCCTCCAGGGGTGTTTAGGTATAAGTGTATATCCTTTTCAGGATCCTCAGATTCCAAAAAGAGAAGTTGAGCAATCACTACATTTGATACTACATCTGTAATAGTGCTTCCAATGAAGATGATTCTATCTTTAAGGAGCCTTGAGTATATATCATACGCTCTTTCTCCCCTGCTGGTTTGCTCAACTACCATTGGAATTAGATTCATTCCCGGATCCTCCTCAAGGCTTTCGCACTTAAAGAATGATTTTTCCATAATACTTAAGTTATTATAAAATAATCTAATAAAAAGTTCAAGACTTTTTCCTCTCTTATTTTATTTCTTATGGCTTCATAAGCCTCGCTTTGTTTAAAAAGATGCTTTAGAGAAGTAAAATTTTGATTGGCTGATTCCGCTCTTTTCTTTATTTCTTCATCAACTTCTTTATCTTCTACCTCAATTTTTTCTTCTTCAGCAATCTTTTCAAGGATTATTGACTCCCTTACCCGCTTATTAGCTTTTTCTAATAATTCCTGCTCAACTTTTTTCCTTTCGCTACCAGAATCAGTTTCACTGGCTTCGCTGGGAGAAGAATTTGGCGTAAAATTTTTCTTTAGAAATTCAAACTCTCTATTCACAAGAGACGGTGGAGGAGTAAAGGGATTTTCTTCAAGAAGTTTTTCAACAATTTCTTTCTGGTAGATAAATTTATTATAATTTTCTTTAGCAACTCGGACGTCTTCTCTTATTTTATCTTTTAAGGCATTAAGGTCATTATAGTTTCCTAAATCTTTTGCAAACTCATCATCCAGTGGCAGTAGAATCCTTTCCTTAACATCCTTGACTAAAGCTTCGAAGACAATTTTTTTCCCGGCCAATGCTTGATTTGGAGAATCTTTAGGGTATAGGATTTCAACTTCCTTCCTATCTCTGATTTTAACACCAAGAAGTTGGTACTCAAACCCTTCGATCATTTTCCCTTCACCAAGGATTACTTTGAAATCTTTACCTTCTCCGCCTTTAAAGGGTTTCCCGTCTATCTTGCCTTTAAAATCTATAATTATTTCATCACCTTTTTGTGCACTCCGTGATTCAACACTTTTTACTTCAGCATTCTCATGCTGAATCTGTGTCAAAGCATTATCTATTTCTTCCTGGGAAACATCCACTGGCTTCTTCTGGATTTTTATACCCTTATAATCTTTTAAGGTAATTTCTGGTTTGACTTCAACTGAAATGTTAAGTTTTAAAGCCTCTCCTGCTTTAATGGCATATTCTTCCAGCAAATATTCTCCAACAATTTTCAGATTATTTTTTTTAAAGGCTTCGTCACATGCCTGAGGGACTAACCTTTGAAGCAGTTTTATTTCTGCATCTTTCTTATAATATTGTTCTAAAATCTTTCTTGGTGCTTTACCTTTTCTGAACCCTCTTATTTCTGTCTTCTGATTTATTTCTTGGTAAACTTTGGAAAGTTCCTTTGATGCTATTTCATTTGGTATTTCGATACTTAATCGCCTTTTGTATTCATCAACCTTGGTAATCTCAACCTTCATTTTTCCTCCTATAAAATTTGTTAAATCTTTGCGAAAGGGGGGAGTCGAACCCCCAACCGCTTTATGCGGACTGGATCCTAAGTCCAGCGCGTCTGCCAATTCCGCCACTTTCGCGTGAATATTTCACTGATTACAGCGATTTTAGCAGGATTACAGTGATTACATCAATAAATAATCTCTGGAATCTATAGTTTAATCTTTGTAATCTCTATATAAATGAGCCGCACTGGAATCGAACCAGTAACCTACGGATTAAGAGTCCGTTGCTCTACCAATTGAGCTAGCGGCCCATGATTAAATATTTCAAGAAGTTGTATCTTTTAAAGTTTCCAAAGAAACTCTCTGGTGTCCATATGGTGTCCATACGGAATCCAATCTCTTCATCGCTTCCTGCACATATTCAGGCGATAAATGCGAATAACGCATGGTCATTTTAATATCCTTATGCCCCATTACCTGCTGCACTGTTTTTAAATCTACACCCTGCATAACCATATGAGAGCCAAAAGTATGACGAAGATCGTGAAAGCGAAAGTCTTTTATTCCGGCTCTCCTTAATGCTGATAAAAACCCTGTTTTTGATGTCCCTAAACGGTTGCCAATTCTTGTCGCAGAACACATACTCGCTTTTTTTTATTTTTGCAAGATTTTTTAGCTCCTCATAAAGCGTTTGAGTGATAGGGATCACAGCAGGCTTTAAGCAAAGCCTCTACTTCCTGTGCATTTAAATACCTTAACCTT
>MGDB01000136.1:0-881 GCA_001790645.1 Candidatus Schekmanbacteria bacterium GWA2_38_11 | reverse complement strand
TTAAGCAGATAAGCTCCCGGTTTACCGATCCTGGAGAGACCTTTTGAAGCCTTTCTGACTTGTATTTCTCAATTATCTGGGGCGTTATTTCAAAAAAATACCGCCCTTCAAAAGCTTCAGTTGATATTGATATACTTAAGCTGTCCCGTTTATATGATGAATCTGCCTTGTTTGCCTTGGCAAATTCAAGATATTCGCTGGCAAACTCTTCAAAAGATATTTTCCGTTCAGAATAAACACCGAGATATTCCTCTTTGGCAATTTTTACATGGACATCTTTTAGCACCTGCTCGGCAAGCTTTTTTGAAGGACCGACTTTTTTCCTTTTCCGTCTGCCTTTTACATAGTAATCAATGTACCAGTTCTGTCCTTTTTTATAGATTCCCATATTATCACCGTAGAGTCCTGTTGTGCGAAGATGCGTGCTTTATTTAAAATATTTTATCATTTCTATCAAAACTATATCTTTTTTACCTTCAGGTAATTCTATTTCTTTTATTTTATTAAATCCAAATGAGTTATAAAATTGCTCAGCATATATCGTAGACCAAGTTTTTATACTTTTTATACCTTCATTTTTTGCTTCATTCAAGATTTTATTTAATAAGTGTCTGCCAATTCCTTTATTTTGATAATTTAAATCTACAAATAATGTATGAACTTTATTATCATCATAACCGCATATTCCAATAATTTTATTATTATCTAATACTACATAATATTTAATATCTTCTGATCGTTTTTCTAAATTTTCAGGACTATTACTTTCTATTTGGAGCTCAATTCCTTTTTTTGTATGTCCTCCAATGTTTAATTTAAGAAAACATTCTTTAATTAATTGACTTACTTTTTCAGCATCTTTTTTATTAAATTTTCTTATT
>MGDB01000135.1:23138-23972 GCA_001790645.1 Candidatus Schekmanbacteria bacterium GWA2_38_11 | reverse complement strand
GCTTGATGTTATCTCCTGATGCTGGGCATTTTCTGTTCCATTATCCATAGTGAGCGTTCTTCTTCCTTCTGAAGGGAATATCTCTAAGCGTCTAACAACTGCATCCTTTCTGCTTTCCCAAGTGTTGCACTTCATTGTTGAACCGGCGCATTATCATATTGACCAACTTCTGGATGTTGTGTTTGGCATCTTTGCTTAGGTCAGCTTTGGATTCTTTGTTTTTTTGCCAACACCATGCCTATGAGGATTGAGATGTCTTGGGAGTTGACGAGGTTGTCATCATTGAGATCGCCACTTAGGGAAGTGGTTGTGGTGCCTTGAGGTTCTACGCTAGTAATGGTGACATTATCAATCCAAAATTCATCTCCAGAGGCGCCAGAATCAGCTAACCAGAACCTCAGACGGACATCGTTTGTTGTCCCGCTGAATCCAGAGGCATCAAATTCTACGGAAAAGTTCTTCCAGGAAGTAGTGAGGTCAGCCACATAATTATTTAAGCCATAATTGGTGTATGGAGAGTCGTGCTTATGGATAAAAACTGAGAGATCATGGCCGGTATTGGAATAAGCATCAAAGCTTAAAAGATAACGCGTGCCAGACTGAAGCACAATATCCTTTTGATAAAGCTGGGTATTGCTTCCCGGTTGAGAAATTGAAATCTTGGCTGCTTGAAAACCGGAAGAACCAGGAAAGGCATTTGAAAATTCAGCTGCGCCGTTGCTATAAAACACCCATGGGTCAGTACCAGACTCAAAACCAGGATTGGAAAGAAGATTAGAAATTATTATAGTTGTAGTTGTTGTGCTTGTAGTAGTCTGGGTTGTCGTCGTTGTT
>MGDB01000135.1:19756-23124 GCA_001790645.1 Candidatus Schekmanbacteria bacterium GWA2_38_11 | reverse complement strand
AGTTGTCGTTAAACTTGAAAGCTCAATTTTAACTTCTGAAGTCCAGAATTTAGTTGGGTCAGCAACACTTACTGCCTTTATTATTACAATATCAGGGTTTGGAGGTGTTGAAGGCGGAGTATAAATTGCTGGATTTTCTTGTGTTATGGTACCTACAGAATCATTTCCACCAAGCACATCATTCACATACCAGTTATACGAACCTTTTATACTAACCTTGAATTTCTTAGTCCCTCCTATTTTGACCTTTGTGGTGACCGACGTCATTTTTATAGATTTTGCAGTCGTTGTAGTTGAACTTGGAAACTTAATTTTGACCTTTGCAGTCACAAATTCAGATGGGTCAGCAACACTTACTGCCTTTATTATTGCAATATCAGGGTTTGGAGGTGTTGAAGGCGGAGTATAAATTGCTGGATTTTCTTGTGTTATGGTACCTACAGAATCATTTCCACCAAGCACATCATTTACATACCAGTTATACGAACCTTTTATACGAACCTTGAATTTCTTAGTCCCTCCTATTTTGACCTTTGTGGTAGCTGGCGTTATTTTTATAGATTTTGCAATGGCGATATTCCAGAACCCAATTGCAAAAAGGAATAGAGAGATTGTTGCTGAAATTAAAATCTTTTTCTTCATTTTTTTCTCCTTTAAAGATTAAATCCTTTTAAGTCTTAAACTTACTTTTTTATTTGTAAATCTTTACTGCCTTCCTAAAATAAAAAGCCTGTTTCCGAATTTACCAGAAACAGGCCCTTAATTTACGGGTCTCTTTGGCAACCCGGCCATCCTAATTGTTCAGGATCCGTTGGCTTTGCGTCCCCTGCTTACACAGGGTTTGCCTTTTCGGAGACTTATTTCATCTAAATTTTAAATTTAAAATATTCTTATAAAACTTCTCCTTCTTAAAATTTTTTGAGTTATCATTGCAATAACTATGCCAGAATATATTAAATCTTTTGCTCTTATCTAAAACAGAAAATTAACTTCCTGAAAATCTAACTTAAAATCTGCATTTATTAAAAAGACGTAGGAATTTTTCCAAAAAAAATTAAGCTAAAATCATGTTCATTTTTGAACAATCCTGTTAAATGTTTGACTCTAACTTTCCTAAGTATTGCCTACAAAAGTACTATTTGAGATTTTATCCACCAAAATTAAAAAGTTTTTATTTTTGTTAATCAGGCAACCCATTCCCTCCCAAACCTCCTCAACATTCTCTTAACAATTTTTTAATTGCAATTTTTTTAAAAGAGCTTACTTTTCAGAAATCTTTTCTTCCCCTTGACACAATAAATCCTTAATGCTATTAGTTAACAATGTGTATTCTCGAATGAGTTTAGGGTTTGAGGGGTCAAGGGAATTCAAAAATAAAAAATCAAAATTAAGGTAAGGTAATAAAAAATGATTATTGTTATGCGATCTCATGCCTCTGAGACAGAGATTAAAGAGGTTATAAAAAAAATTGAAAAGATGCATTATAAACCCCATGTAATTAAAGGGATTGAAAGGACAGTAATCGGCGCTATTGGTGATGAAAGGGGTAAAGAAAGGCTACAATCTCTGGAATCAATGCCGGGTGTTGAAAAGGTTATGCCAATTCTTCAACCCTATAAGCTTGCAAGCAGGGAGTTTAAGCCTGAAAATTCTAAGATAAAAGTCAGAAACGTTTCAATCGGCGGAAAGGAAGTAGTTGTAATTGCAGGACCATGCTCTGTGGAAAGCAAAGAGCAAATGATAGAGTCAGCAAGGATTGTGAAAAAGGCCGGTGCAAAGATTTTGCGGGGTGGAGCCTTTAAGCCCCGAACCTCACCTTATAGCTTTCAGGGCCTTGAAGAAGAAGGGCTTAAGATGCTGGCTTTAGCCAGAGAAAAGACAGGACTTCCATTTGTTACAGAGGTAATGGATACCGTTGATGTTGATATGGTTGCTGATTATGCTGACATATTACAGGTTGGTGCAAGGAATATTCAGAATTTTTCCCTTCTTAAAAAGCTTGGAAAGGTTAAAAAACCGATTTTGCTAAAAAGAGGTATGATGACCACTCTTATTGAATTTTTAATGAGCGCTGAATATATTTTATCAGAGGGGAACCCTAATGTTATTTTATGCGAAAGAGGGATAAGGACCTTTGAGACTGAAACCAGAAATACACTGGATCTGAGTGCAATCCCGGTTATCAAAAGCAAAAGTCACCTGCCTGTTATAGTTGACCCAAGCCATGCTATCGGGCACTGGCAGTTTGTATCCGCAATGTCAAAGGCTGCAATTGCAGCCGGGGCTGACGGGCTTTTAATTGAGGTTCACCCACGGCCTGAAGAGGCTTTTTCTGATGGCGCCCAGTCTCTAAAACCTGAGAGGTTTGCTAAGTTGATGAAAGAACTCAAACCCTTCGTAATTGCTTCTAATAGAAGTGGGTTATAATTGACTTTCAACTTTGAGCAGCTTTTTTTTGATCTCGATTCCCAGGGCAAAACCGCCTAAATTGCCGTTCTTCCTTATTACCCTGTGACAAGGAATTATTATAGGTATAGGATTATTACCTACTGCATTGCCTACAGCCCTGCTTGCCCTATTTTTGCTTATACTCTTTGCAATAAAATTATAGCTTCGAGTTTCTCCATAGGGAATCTTTCTTAAAGCCATCCAGACTTTTTTCTGAAACTTTGTTCCAAAAAGAAATTCAACGGGAAGGTGAAGATTCTTTTCTTTTTTTTGAAAATAGCTCCTAAGAATATTTATATATTGTTCTAAATGGGTGAAGCTTTTATTAAACTCTATTTCTCCTTTGAGGCCATTCTTCAATTCTTTTAAAAAAATATTTTCTTTGTTACAAAGACAAAGCCTGCATAATCCGTTTTTTGTTGCAGCAATAAAAATTCTGCCAATCTTTGATTCAAAAGAGGAATAAAATATCTCTATGACGTGACTTCCTTCCATGCAGAGATTTTATAGGATGATAAAACGTTTCCTCCGCCAAGGGTTCCCAGGGCTTCATCATAATGGAGCTGGGCATTGCCGGTAAAATTAACAGTTGAACCAACTACTGAGCCATATAAAGCTCCATTTCCATTGATAGTTACAGGTGCATTTGGAGCGTAAACGCCTCCGTAGAAGCCACCATTTCCTTTAATAGAAACAGAGGAAGTGCCAGAGACTTTTAGGTGGAAATTTGCAGGGTTAGATGTTGTATTAACAATTCCATTACCTGAGGCATCTACAGAACCTGAAACATAGATTGTCACGTCTCCATTTATATTTAATTTTCCACTTCCTGATATAGAGATAGATGTATAATAATAGGTCCCGGATGAAAGATTTACTGTGTTATTTCCTGATATGCTTAAGGCAGTCCCCGGACCAGT
>MGDB01000135.1:19007-19720 GCA_001790645.1 Candidatus Schekmanbacteria bacterium GWA2_38_11 | reverse complement strand
AGCCGAAAGAGCAGATTTGCTTCCCGAAACAGCAGCATTAGGACCCTGGGTTATAACTGTGGATGTATTTCCACCAGACCCGATTGCAATATCTCCGTAAATATTACTGTTACTCAAAGAAACACCTGCATTTGAAGTCGTATTGCTTCCTATATCTCCGTTTGCTCCCTTATTTGATCCTCCATAGTCACCAAGGGCAGAATCATAACTATCAGTCATGGCATTGTTTCCTGAGAAGGTTATACCATTTTGACCAAAAGCAGCATACTTAAAAAGGTTTGTATTAGTGTATTGAGGAATAATCCTTGCATTTACCTTCTTCAGGGCATTAGTAGATGAAATTGTTCCTGTAGAGGTTACGCTTAATGTTCTATTCCCACTGCTGTCAGTACCATCAGCGGCAATGGTTACTGAATAGGTCCCGCTGCCAAGACTCTGGTTTGAAAAAATGGTTCCGAGGTGGCCTGCATCATTATAATAAAGAGGGGTGGAAGAAACATTATAATTGATCTGGCGTAAAGCCCTCTGAATTCCTGCCTCAGCTAAATAGAAGGCTTCTGTACCTGTCCTTAAATTTCCTGTTACTTTACTGTCAATATTAGAGGTAATTAATATAACAATACCTAAAATTGAAATAGTAAGCAGTATTAAGAGAGCAACAATGAAAGCCACACCCTTATTAGAAAATATAATTTGGTTTTTGAAATTCATAA
>MGDB01000135.1:18435-18846 GCA_001790645.1 Candidatus Schekmanbacteria bacterium GWA2_38_11 | reverse complement strand
CCGGGAGGTAAATTTGTAACTAATTTTGGGACCATATATATACTTGGGGTGTCTGTACCCAAGTTTATATAATTTGACACAAAAGCTCCGGCTACATCATTCTTCTTTCCAGATATTATAGTATTCTCGGCAAAAAATGCACCGGCAACGGTTAAATTACTGTCTGCCCCTGTAACAGCTATTTCAATGATATTTTTTGCAACAAATCCCAGAGTCTCTCCAGAAGGTATTGCAAAGGATTTGCTCCCTGCAGGCAGCATGCTGTTATGAATTTTTATTTTACCTGTCTTAGTCCCATATGAATTTGCAAAAATTGTTGACCCAACAGTAGTGGTTCCATTTATACTCGTATTATCAGTAATATAGGTTATGTCTTTTTTGTCCTGTCCACTCCCAAGATCCAAATCTCCG
>MGDB01000135.1:17893-18304 GCA_001790645.1 Candidatus Schekmanbacteria bacterium GWA2_38_11 | reverse complement strand
ACCGGGATATTGTGATTCAATTTCACTTTTATGATCTTGAAGGTATTTAGCTGCGTCATCATCAAAATCTATATCAAGTGTTGGTATATGAACAGAATTTGTTGAAAGCCAGTTTATATAAGTAACTCCCGATGATATTTCATTATTGAGTGAGGGCGTTTTAATCTGGCTCTGCAAATCTATTGGTACTGAATCATTATATACTCCTGATTCGTCTGTATAAACTTGCTTTAAATCATCTTTTTTTGAGTAGCCGTCTGTAATATAAACCCCGTCCATGAAGTCCTTATAAGGAGTAGTTTTCTCAGGAGCGCCGAGTCTTGATTTATCAGTTAAAGACACCTTCCCATACTTTACTCTTACAGCAGCATCTAAGCTTTGTTGAGCAGTTGTTAGATCTGGTATCGCACT
>MGDB01000135.1:0-17833 GCA_001790645.1 Candidatus Schekmanbacteria bacterium GWA2_38_11 | reverse complement strand
CATAACCACACCGCTTTTTGGCACTGTTTGCACACCGCTGGAGTTTTCTCCGAGAAGATGAACAGATCCGCCAATTATGACTTTCTGGTCAATATGCTTCCCGCTCTGACCTGAGCCTGAAAAAATAGCATTATACCATACAGAGAGGTCATCCTGCTTATACCCTTGTACTAAAACCTCTATGACCTTCTTTGCCCCAGATGAGGTATTGCTTTCAGACCTGACATAGATTCTTCTATTTGTATCTTTCGCAGGATCAAGAGTCCCTGTTTCATCGTTATCATCTTTTATAGTTATCACATAATTCCCTGATGATAAAAAATTCACCCAGGGATTTAAGGCAGTTGCACCGGCAAGCCGGGGTGTAAAGTTATCACTTGAAATCGTCCAATCCTCAGTGATCACTTTTATCGTAGCTAAAGCATGCTGAATTCCGCTTTCAGCAGCATAGAAGGCTTCACTAGAAGTCAAGTTATTTCCGCTAATCTTAACCTCAGTAGTAGAGTTAATCAATATAGCAATGCCTAAAACTGTGATAGCAACCAGTATTAAGAGAGCAAGAACAAGAACCGCTCCTTTCTCTTCCTCTAAATATAGCTTCAATTCTTTCCTCTTTTTATAGCTTCTATTCATATTTTTAATGTCGGTAATTTTTATCTGAATCCTGATTTTTTTGTCTACAAATATTTTATCTTATTAAAAGCAATAAATGCGATAGACGGGGTTTTCAAACCCCGTCTTGACGGAACAGGAATGTCCTGTCTATAGGATGTAATGTTATGTATCATATAAAATTCAGAAAGCCAAATTTCTCAGCATTACATCTGATTCAGCCCTTGTCCTGTGATAGCCATCTGAATAAGAAGTTCCATCTTCATACGTTCCAGACTCAGAATGTCCTTGCTCTTGCCTTGAAGTTTTTCCTATAAGCAGCATGCTGATCTTCCTTACACTGATTCTCTGAATATCATCAAGAGAAACATTTTTATACGGAGAAGGATTTGCAATAATATTGTTGTTTGTATCATAGTATTTAAACTGAAGGTAATCTAAGTTATTGCAAACAGGTTGAGCAGACCCGCTATCTATCTTCCTTGTTAGCTCCTTGTCAGTAGTATCTATGGTATAGGTTACTGTGTTAACTACATGGACCGTACTACCAACAGAATAGGGATTGGCAAGAGGTGCGCTTATGGTTAAAGTTCCTAATGGCCCAGATACGCTGGTGATAGTTGCCTGATCCCATTTAGTCCCATCAGTTACATAGATAATGTTGCCGTTTGCGAAGCCATTACTTGAATTTACATACAATATGCTATCATTTGGAGAAAGAGCAGCAGGATCATAATCATTTGTTAATTCTGTATGGACATCTGATAGATTTGCCAAAAAAGTAATAGATTTTTCTGTTGCAGCAGTGATTTTCTCTATAGCGCTTGGAGATGTGGCAGAGGGAACACCATAACCTATTGGTCTGAGGTCTCTGCTGAGAGCGTCCATCCCTACCCGTAAATTTTGCTGTACCTCTACTAACTGGTCCTGAAGTGCATAATTCCTTTGTTGATAATTAAAAAAATTGTAAATCTCGATTATCACTATACCACTTATTAATACTGCAATTAATAATTCAACTAAGGTAAATCCCTTAATATCTTTCCATTTTTCTAACATTTAATTAGTCCCTTATAATCTTGATCCCTTCATTAACAGGGTTTGATGATTCAAGTATTTACCTCTTACTGCGTTATTGCAGTAGTTAAAATCACCTTGTGCTGCTTTTGTGAGATGAAAGGTTTCATCTCCTGCCATGTTACAGTAACTGTTATTGTCTTCATATTTGCCTGAGGTACTCCTTCCTGAACTGTTGTGGTCCTTGTAAAGGCATTATTTAGTCCTATTCCAGTTTCAGTCTGGTTAGTTATGTTTGCGTAGGGAGTATTTTTCAACTGTTCGATTTTTTCCTGGGCAAGATTTGTGGCGTAGGTAATTGCTTTACTAAAGACATTGCTCTTTATAATTGCCATATTTAAAGCAAAAAAACTCAACAGGCCTATTGACAAAACTATCATGGCTACCATGATTTCTACAAGCGTAAAACCTTCCTTATTTCCCCAAAATTTTTTCATGATTATTCCCAGGGCTTACTGGATGGTGCTCCCTTATATCGCCAGAATTTTATTCTTCCGGTCTGAATGACTGTTACTGCCCTCATGCGGCCACTTTTACTGGCAGCAAGATCCTTTGAAAGAATCAGATAAATAGATCCAGGAATGTTTGCAGTCCCATCAGGCTTGAATACAACTCTCTTAGGGTTAGATGTAAAAGTTACAGACTCTGTAATAACATTTCCACTGGTACCCTTTGTGCCCGTAACATATCCGTATACCACATTAGGGTAGTCAGCCACTATATTTACTGTCTTAACTATTTCATTAGACTCTAACCCAACAGTATCATAATCATTATCGCTATCGCTATAGATGCTGAAACTATTACCGGTAACGTCAAATGTTACTATATATTTATGATTTTCAGAGATCGCACGAAATTTCGCCAGCATCATTTCAGAAGCCAGGTTTTTTGCCGCGCCGCCTACTCTGATAGTATCAAGAAGTGAAAAGAAATTTGGAGTGGCGATTGCTGCCATTACACCCATTATGACAATAACAATCATCACCTCTAAGAGAGTAAACCCAGAATTTTCCCCCCTAAAAAAATTTGCCTGAAAATTTGTACTGACCTCTTTTACCAAAGGGGGTTTATGGGGAATTATTTTCTCTATTCTTTTTATATTGCTTTGAGAATAGTATTTCATCTTTTGAAATATACCCAGAGTTTGGTAAATTAAGATGAGGCTTTTAATTTCAGCTTTTAACTTTACTGTTTATTTCATTTACTATCTTATTTACATCGATACCGTGGATATTTGCCCCAAAAGATAAAGATTCTATATTAATGCCGGGACAGGTGAAACAACCTTCCCAGAAATATTTTTCTATAATTTCTTTAGCTTTTGGATAAAGTTTTATTATATCACCAATCAGCATATCTTTATTAATTTGACCTGGCATATTAAAACCCTCGGAAAATCATAAAACCTTTCAGTAAGAATCTCTTTAGTTTATTCCTTATGATTTTTCTTCCTTAAAAGTAGCTAACATATTAATTATGAATAGCAGAATTGAAGCCACCATAACTACTCCGAATAATATTAAAAGATATTCTACTATTCTCGCACCGTTGTAAACTGATAGAGTGTAGAAAATTGCCATTCCCGCAAGTCCTATATTAGCTGTCCAGAACTGGATATTTGCCATTGGCTTACTGTAAAGCTCTTTACCTCTAAACCGCGGTAAGACATGATAACCTATACCAAATATCATCATTGACACAAATCCAAGAAGATTAAAATGGGTATGAACAAATTTAAGGTCTAATAAATTTGAATTATAGAGAAACAGAACTCCTAAGATTGATCCTAAAAAAAGATATACAAAAGCTACTTTTATAAACCTAACAACAAAAATATCCATCAAAACATCACCTCATCAAAAATTTCTTATTTCTCTACAAGTTCCAGAAGTTTATCCATGTCTAATATGACTATTTTTTTTCCCAGGGATCTTATAATATTCTCTTTTGACCATCTGCTCATTATCCTGATAGCTGTTTCAACGCTTGTTCCAACCATTTCAGCTATATCCTGCCTGGTGAGATTTATATTAAGCTTTATGCTTTCTTTTTCCTTTTCGCCAACCTTATCCGCCATCTTAACAATAAGGCTAGCGATTCTCCTTTCAACTCTTTCAACTGCTAAATATCTTATCGTGTCATGGGCTTCTCTAAGCCTTTTGCCTAAAACTCCAATAACTTTTGTGGCTATTACAGGATGTTTTTCAAGGAGAGAAAAAAATTCTTTTCTTCGAATCATCATGACTTCGCAATTCTCCATTGCCTCGGCAGTAGCAGGATAAGGTTCTCCGTCGAAAACTGCCACCTGAGCAAACATTTCTCCTTTTGATATCACCTCTAAAACAACATTCTTACCAGTATCTGAATGCTTTATTATCTTTACCTTTCCCTCCTTGACAATGTATAAGTTTTCTGAAGGATCTCCTTCAAAAAATATGTATTCACCTTTTGAAAATCTTTTTTCGAAAAGGTTTTTTTCAATAACTTTACAATTTTCTTCGGAAAGTGAAGAAAATAAAAAATTTTTCTTTAAGAGCTCTAATCTATCTGTCATGGTTATATAAATATATCAGGTAATTTTTTATTTCAATACATTAATTGCAAGAAGTTGATCATTTTGAATTGCAAACTCTTTTCTTTTATTATATTCTTAAAATTAAACATTTTGAGTCAAAACCTTATATTATGAAGTTTAAGAATATTCTTTATATACTGATTTTCTTAAATCTAACAACAACTAACTTATTTTCTTCAGAAGAATTTGAGCATGATAGTGCTTTCACAATGTTATCAAATGAAGAAAAAATATATTTTAATAAAGGACTATCCTTTAAAAAAGAGGGTAAATGGCAGGAAGCAATAACTCAATTCAATACGGTTATAAAACTAAATCCTAAATCTTCTGAGAGCTATTATCATATTGGAATTATCTATGAGTACCAGTTAAAATATCCTGAGGCTATTAATTCTTTCCATAAAGCATCAAGGTTGGATAGTAAATATGCTTTTTATGCAGGACTTGACTTGGAAAATTTAGGAAGATGGGATGAAGCTATATCTTCTTTTAAATCTGTTTTAAGAGATTATCCTGGAATGACAGAAGCAAGATTTCATTTAGGGCTTTCTTATAAAAAGAAAAAGATGCTTTTAGAGGCAATTTCAGAATTTAAAAAAATATTAGCCCAGGATAAAAACCATGCTGGTTCTGTTTATAATCTTGCAATTATCTATAAAAAGTTAGGCATGATGAATGAAGCTAAAAGAGAAGCATTAGAGTTTAACAGTCTGACATTTTCCAAATGGACTCCGTAATGGGATTGTAAATATATGAATGAAAAAAGAGAGAAAAAGTCTTATATTTTTATCAAACTGTGGGGGCCGGTAATTTTGTGGTGCTTATTAATATTTTCCCTGTCAAATCAGCAGGATCTTACGGTTGATATTGAAAACGAATTTCTCCTAAGGAAATTTGCCCATGTTACAGAGTATGCAGTTTTAACTTTTCTCCTTTTCCGAGCCTTGTATAAATGGCCCAGAGAAAGGATTGTTTCCCCCATGCGGTTAAAAATAATTTCCATTTCTTTTTCAATTGGATTTGCCTTAGTTTTTGCCATGTCTGATGAGTTTCATCAGATCTTTATTCAAGGCAGAAATGGAAATCCTTATGATGTAATGATTGATAGCATAGGAATGATGTTAGTGGGATTGATTTTGATTAAAAGAGAATAAGTTATCAATGTCAAATATCAAAGCTTTAAGGCTCAAAGGAAATTAAAAATAATTTTTTTATTTCAATTCAGGAATAAACATCCCTGCTTTTTCTCTCTCCTGTTTTACTATTTCATAAAAGGAATCTCTTTTCACAGCTTGAATCAAGCGAAGCCTGTTTAGCCCTTTTATACTTCCGGAAGAACCTCTGTCCATTGGAGAGCCTCCTAATGGGATAGTTGAGTTAAATTTCCCGGTTTTTAAAAACTCTCCATAGCCAATAGTATCATATTTAAAAACATTGGCCTCAAGTAACCCTTCGAGGATTTCACTCCTTTCATCTTTGTTAAGAGGAATCACTTCTAAGATTTTCTGCTCAATCATTTCCCTAAGTATTCTGTCAGCCTTTTCACTGCGGGATATAACATCATTCCAGCCCCACTCCTCTATCATGCATTTTCCAAAAGTGATGTCAGATAGTTTTGCTGAGTATGACGGATAGCATAGGAGGCATCCAAGGTTCAGAGAGTCAAAATCTCCACCTTCACCAAAATCTTCTATTTTTTTACCATCAGGCAAAAGTGCAACTGATTTACCTTTCCAGTTATAAAATTTTTTAAGGTCTTTTTCGTTAAGCCCAACCTTTGAAAGCATCTGGTCAACGCCGTCTTTTTTAAATGCGAAAAAACAATTTAACCCAATGACAAACTCTATGTTTCCAACTAACTCCTTGCATCTCTCTTTTGAAACCTTGCCAAATTTTGTTAGATATTGGGCTTTTCTGATTCCCTGCACATGGCAGGGAGTACCGACAAAGGCGATTTTTCCCCCTTCAACAGGAAGCTTTGCCAATATAGGGTTGGCTGTTGGTTTGGTGTCAGCACAGGCTAATATCTCCTCTTTTGAGGAAGCGACAACAGGCTTTGGATGGCCGCAAAAACTTAAATCATGTTCTTTCCCAGTCAATAGGGCTTTATCAATTAATCCTTTCTCAAGCAGATAAATTAAAAAAGCTGTTGTGCTTCCACCACAATAGGTTTTTTCCCTCAGGGTACTATCAGACATCCTTGCTAAAAATATCTGGTTATAATTGCCAAGCAGTTCCTCTCCATATTGGATCTTATTTTCTTTTTTTAATAAGTTAGCTATTTCACTAAACGGCATCTCAACCCTGGGACAAATTTCTCTGCAAATGCCGCAGTTCGTGCAACTGTCTAAAACCCGCGGGAGATAACTATTATCAAGCTCAAGAGCCTTCTCGGGACATGAAGCAATGCATATACCGCAGCTACAACAAGCTCCTGAATCGACGACGTCTTTGATCATGGCTTCTCCTTTCAAGAGAAAGAATTTTAGAAAACTCCCAAATGAGGTTCATAGATAATTTTTTAATTGTCAAGGGTATATTTGAAAATTCCTTTATCAGTGACAAACCATATATTGCCATTATCATCCGGTGTTATATCCCAGACCGGGCCATTCCCAAGACCGTCCAATTCTGAAAAATTTTGGATTTTCACTTTTGCCTTTTGCCCCCTTGCCCCTTTACCTTTGATTACACTTACTCCTTGTTCGGTCCCAACCCATATATCATTATTATCATCAACAGCCATTGATAATATTATATTGCTTATTAAGCCGTTTTGTTTTGTAAGATGCATATCTTTTCTTTCTTTTCCGTTTTCAAAAACTCTTATACCACCCCCGAGAGTTCCAAACCAGAGCCTGCCGGAGTTATCTATCGCAGATGACCAGATAAAATCTTCCTTTACAAGATCAATACCAAAAGTTTCTTTAAAATTTATATCACCTAATCCGGAAGAAAGATTTTTGTTGCTCTGAATCAGAGATACAATTTCATTGAAATATTCTTCAAGGGTATCAAGTTTTGAAGCGTCGAATTTCCTGTCAGGAACATATGTAAAAAGAGAAATTTTTCCTTTATTTATACCATATCTGTTGACTCCCAAAACAGTCCCAAACCAGACATTTCCCTTCATATCAATAGTGGCTGTAGGGACTGTATTGGATGAAATATTATTTATAGACCCCAATCTTCTACTAAAGACCGGATTATATCTTCCGTCTCTTGAATCTGAAAAATTTGCTACTCCACCATCAGACCCGAGTAGCCAGATTGAGCCATCATCTGCTGGCAATGCCCTATTAAAAGGTGAAGGTAACATTTCTTTTAATTTGTTATCAAAGCGGTAAAAAGGATAAACTTCATCACCTTTCCATTCTAAATATGTAATATACTCAGTATTATCAAAATCAATTAATAGAGATATGTCAGCACATTTAATATTTTCTTTAATTGCATTAAATACTACATCTCCACCTACTTCTCTTGCATATTTTTCATTTTCTTCTCTTCCATAAAATATCAGATGACCCCTGTTCAATGAATCAAAAATAATATCTTCTATTCGAGTATTATCAGGAAGATTTTTTGCCGGAAGGCATTCTGCTAAATTAAAAACTTCATTAAATGTCTCTCCATTATCTGAGCGGAAGACCTTACCTCCCCCATCACCTCCAAACCATAATGTGCCGTTTTTATCTTTAGCTGAAGCCCCAAAACTTACATCAGCATTACCTGTTTCTACTGATTCTATTTCTTTATCTGATACCCTGAAGGTATGGGGAATGATAATAGTTTTTCCATCAATTATTTTTGTTCTGATATTAATAATGTGTATTCCAGCCAAAGAAGGGGCTTTAAAAGAGCCTTTTAACCCTTTTAAAAGGATGGGTTTTTTTGCAATAAAGTGAATATATTCAGTTACTTCATTTTCTAACTTTATCCAGTCTTTTGACCCCAAGAAATTAACTTCTGCAGAAAGTATATTTGATGCTCCATTTGAATCAGAACTAAAAACCTTTATCTCAGAAGATTTGCTATCTTTCCTGATGCCTTCATTTCTTATAACTATTGTATTTAGCTTTTCTTCATATGAAGCTAAGCTAAATATAATTACACCGTTTGCTGTTATTTTCCTGCCAATTTTAAAAGAGATGTCATAAGTCTGTGTCCCGTTAATTGCATTTCCAATGTCCTCAGCGGTTTGAATAATCTTTGCAGAAACTTCAATATCATTTTTTCCAAAATTTATTTTTCTTTTGTCTAATTTAAAAGAAATAAAATTGTACTGGCTAAAGAGATTTTCAAATGGAGCTAAGAAATCCTCTTTTTCTTTACCAGTTATGTCTGGAGAGATGATGCTCCCAAGAAGGTCTATATCCTCTTCAAAAAAGGCTTTTTCAAATGTATCTAGGAAATTTTTTATAGCAACCCCTGATGCCTTTGAAGGCTTTATCTCTCCAGGCGATGTAAATCCCAGAAGGTCATTGTAATTCAGAAATGAGAAGATAAGTAAAATAAATATATATTTTTTCATACTTTCAAAAATGAAATATCATGGATGTCAAAAGCAGATGCTGCCTAATATCCGGCGTTGATGCCTTGCCTGAAGTTTTTCCAAAGCGGTATGTATAGGCAATGTCAAATATTATTCTTCCCCATGCGATCCCTGTCCCGAAACTTACCCCATAGAAATCATCAGGGTTGTTTTTTGCAGGTTCAGGATCATAAAATATTCCGCTCCTAACAGGAATAGTGAACTTTTCTCTCATAATCAGATACTCAGCACCGATTTTTACCTGTGTAGTAGCTTCTGCTTTACCAGAAAGTACTTCTTTGCCCTTTCCTGAAGGTGCTCCACCTTCAACAAGAACCTGCCCTTTCTTTCCCCCTTTGCTGAGCTTAAAATATTCCCACTCGGTTCGGTAAAGATCAACAGCTACAGAAAAATTATCAGAGAACCTTGTGGCAAGTCCAAGGCCATAAGATACGGGGAATCTCATTTTTAATGTTTCTTTAAAATCTCTGCTTGATTTTATATTGTTATTTTTACCGGTTTCATCTGTAATGATTGTTTCAATTGATGACCTGTGATGGTGCTTTACCCTTGCAAGGAATGGAGTTTTTACAACTCCACCGATTGTAAACATCCGGTTAATTTCCCACAAAAACCCGATGTGAGTATTAAATCCATTGAGGTCGTAATCTTCCTTAATTACTCCGTCTGCCTTAAAGGGAAGAATCTTATTACCGCTTGCTACAAATCCTGATGCCTTTATATTGGCATTCTGACTCCAGTTTGAAAAATTCCTATCCCAGAAGTTAAATGATGCCCCTAATGAGAACTTTGGATTAATCTGGACTGCCAGTGCAGGCGTCAAAGTTCTCAGTTCTCCTTCCTGTTCAGAATGAACTTCCTGAATGCCGTCAATGTTTTTAAATAATGAGAGAACTTTTGTTCTGCCATGAAGATCATAAAGCCTCTGGGAATTCAAAGAGGCTACAAAATTCTTTCCAAAGAGCTGGAACGGGTAGGCAAAACTTAAATAATTTAAAGTATATCTTTGAAGAGTCTGGTTAGATATATCTGCGGTTTCATCTTTCATAGCCTGGGATTGCTTACTAAAGGCATAAGCACCGACTACTGATACTTCTGGTTTTTCAAGCTGGATTAAACCTCCGGGGTTCCAGGACGCTGCTGTTGCATCGTCCGCAATTGATATAAAGGCTCCTCCCATTCCGACTGCCCTCGCTCCAGAACCTACAGGATTTGGGGACGTGGCAAAGTTTAAAGATGGGGGCAAGGTTATGCCAAGCTTCTCAATATCCTGACCCCTTGAGCCTATTGGAAAAGCAATTAGAAAAAATATTACAAAGATAATTGGAATCTTTCTCACATGAAAACTATCTTTCTGACAGTCGAGACGCCTGTCCTGCTATACCTATGGGGATTGATACTCGCCTTCTATATTTTTATCTTTGTTTTTTATAAAAGATATATTCTTAGTATTAATTGTTGCAGTTGAATCTTCATCAATATCTATTCCGTCATCGCCATTAGAAGTAATTTTTAATTTTCCTCCAGTTAATCCAATTAATGCAGTTGAATTCCCAGCTATAAAGATTCCATCATATATATTTCCTCTTATAAAATTTTCCTTTATATAAGCAGAAGAATTATCCTGCACAATGATTCCTGACAGACCGTTTTCAGTAATAGTATTACCAGAAATATCATCAGAAGCTGAATCAGTAGATATAAGAATCCCAACTCTTGTATTTTTACTTATATTGTTGTTCATTATATTGATTGAAGAATTATAACTGACTTGAATCCCATCTTCACCGTTTTTAGTTATAGTATTTTCTGCAATGTTTTTTACAGTTGAATCAATAGCCACAAATATACCCTCCATTTTGTTTTCGCTAATAGTATTGCTATTTATATTAGCTGAGGAATTAATATTCACCTGAATCCCGTCCATACCATTTTTGATAATAGTATTATCAGAAATATCGTCTGCAATTGAATTAGCAGCTATAGTAATACCTTCCATTATATTTTCGCTTATAATATTATTTTTTATCTTAGCTGAAGAATTTTCATACACCTGAATTCCATCATTAACGTTTTTAGCAATAGTATTCCATGAAATATCTTCTGCAATAGAACTTTCAGCTATGAAAATTCCATAGTCTTTATTATCACTTATGATATTATTTTTTATGATATCAGCAGAGGAGTTACTAAAAATAAAAACCCCTCTTTCTTTATTATTTTTAATAATATTTTTCTCAATTTTACTATTAAAAGAGTTTGGTCCTATTCCAATAGCACTAAATTCACTATTTTCAATTACATTATTTCTTATAGTCAAAAAGTTTGAATAGTTCGCCAAAATACCTGCATTTCCATTTTTTATAGTAAACCCTTCAACTGTAACATTTTCTTCCTCCTTGATAAAAATAGCCCAGCTACTATATCCGGCATCAATTATTGTATTTGAAGCATCACTACCGTTCAATATAATATCTGATGGTAATTGAAGAGGGAAAAACTCCTTATTGGATAAATAAGAATACACCCCTGGTTTCACTATTATTTCATTTATCTGGATACCGGAAGCTTTAACTGCAAGAAGTGCTTCTGTAATGGATGAATAGGGGTTGTCGCTTGAACCATTGCCGCCAGCAACTGCCTTTGAGGCAACAAAGATTTCTTTTACATCTGCTTTTGGAAGATTTACAGGGAAATCTCTTGGGTTTAAGGGGTCGGTCCCTCTATTTATTTCTTCAACATCAGTGTATCCATCGTTGTCATCGTCTTCATCGGCATTGTTCCCAATCCCATCCTTATCTGTGTCCGCAACTTCATCAGGGTTTTGTGGGAATGAGTCAAAAAAATCTATTACTCCGTCATTATCAGAATCTTTTTCATCTGAACCCGGAATTGAAACCAAATAAAGTCCAAATGCCTTATCCAGTATGTATGCAAAATTGCCTGAGATTTTAATTTTCTGAGCAACACTTGGGGTATCAATTTCTCCAACTAATTTTATGTTTTTTTTGTCACTTATATCAAAAACCTGAATACCTACTTCCTGACTTGCTAAATATACAAAGTTTCCTGAAATTGCTATATCAGCATATCTCCCTTCAATTGTTTGAATACTTCCAGTTTCTGATGGAGAGTTTGAAGTGCTTATGTCAACCACATGAAGTCTGTTTCCATAATCTACATAGTAGAGATAGTTATCTGAAATTGAAATAGATGAAAATACATTTTTTCCAAATGAACCTGAGAAAACAGGAGATGAAAGGTCTTGAATATCTAAAACCACAATACCCCAACTATCACAAGCTACATAAGCAAAATTGCCTTTAATTTCCAAGTCCTCAGGAGCATCATTAATATTATTAAATGTTGATTGAACTACAGGACTGGCAGGGTTACTTATATCAATCACTACCAGCTTCCCGGTTTTGTTTACGCTATTTTTGAATAATATAAAAAGTGATTGCTTTTCAATTAAAGCCTTAACTGAAATGTCTAAGGTATCCACTGGTAGGTCAATGGATGTCAGCAGCGCATCCGGAATCCCGTCGTTATCTGAGTCTTTTTGAAAATCAATATATTCAGGGTTGCTTACATCTATAACCAGGAGTTTATTTGGGTCATAGTTGACTAAATAACAAATGTTGTTATTCACTGACAAAGATTGAGATGATAATTTTTTCCCAAAAGCTTCAGAAAAAGTGTTAGTTATTTTTGGTTCAAGAGAGTTAGAGATATCTACAATCTGCAACCCTGAAAACCTGTCAGCAATAAATACATAATTTCCTGATATATCTAAATCTGTAGGCAAATCAGGTGTGTCAACTGAGCTAACAATGGCAAAAAAAATTACTGACTGACCCGGAAGCAAAGGTGATGTGATGAGGATTTTTAAATCCTTGTCAGAATCTCCTAACTTAACATTGAAACTTGCTTCTCCGTTTGAATCAGTGTAAATAGTTATTTCACTGCCAGATTTATAAAATTTCCTTCTCTGTTCAGACTTTTTTGCTCCAGCTACTGTAATTATTTCACCTTTCCCTTGGATTATAGAAGGAGTAATTGGAACATTTGCTACGGGCTTTCCAAGCTCATTTTCAACTTTTATAACAAACGGCTCTTTTAATATCTCCCCGGGATTACCGGTTTGGTTGTTGCCTGATATTGGAATTATCTTCTTAGGTTTTGCATCTGCTTCTCTGCTTTTTACCAGGAGCTTTACCTCTCCTTCTACTGTATTTTTATTTTTGTCAGTTGCAATAATTTTTAAAGAAATATCACCCTGTTTTTTTTGGAAAAATTTAAACCTTGCAGAATAAGTTCCGTCCTTTGCAGAAAGGTCTCCATTTTTCCCATTATCCTGAAGCGTTCCAATTTTTACCCATTTAGAACCCTTTTCCATTTTGACTATGACATTTTTTAAATTATTATCAGGTGCTATTACTTCCGTGGAGATAATTGCTTCAGACTTCTGATTTACTAAAACAGCATAAGGTTCGATCGCTGGAACACCTATTACTGGCGAATCTCCTTTAGAAGCGGTTGCAATTGAAGATAAAAGCAATATTAAAATTGCTGTTAAGAAGTTTTTAATAATTAAACCTTTAAGAGTTGTTGAGTCCATATGAGGGACTTTCTAAAATCAACAAAAAAGATTTACTTGGTTATCACCTTATCCATTACTTTTATTTTCCCAGGTTTTATTTCTTTAATCAAAGACCCTTTTGAAAAATCCTCGTTTATGCTTTCGATTACAGCTTCTCCAAGGATTTCAGTATCACTACCCATGATTTTTCCTGTAACTGGATGGACTATTTTCTCTCCCTCCTTAAAGACCATAAATTTCATCTCTTCTTTAAGCCCTCTGTTTGTACCAATATCTATAAAGACCTTCTTTCCTTCTTTTTTTATAAGCATACCTTCAAGCAGAGGCAGGTGATTTTCGAATTTCAGTGCCAGTACATCTGTTAAAGTTTTTATGCTTGGCAGAGACTTACTTTGATCAAAAACATCCTTTCCTACCATTATTGAAGCGGTCTCAGTGTTTACAAGCCGTGCATAAATTTCTATTGCATCTTTTGTTTCGAGAATACTGCCCATAAGTATCCCATCTGCAGCCATAATTTTACCAATCCTTACTGCGGTTTTAGGATCTAAAAGCGCTGTTTGTGATAGTTTCTGCTCTCTTAAAATCTCCTCAAGTCTTGTCCGTTCAACAAGGTTGAATCTCTCTAAGTCCCCGACCCTTAGCTCTTTAAAGGAATTAATCAGGTTATCATATACGATATCGCTCAAAGCTGAAGGGATTCCCTTCTTTTCAAAGGGGAATATTGATATGCTCATCCTTGAACCTATGTCCCGGACTTTCTGAGTCTCTCTTTGGACCTTTATGCTTTTTACCGCTTTCCTTCCTTCTGCATCAGAGGCTTCAATATTTATGTTGTTTAATCCCTTTTTGAGCTTGGTAAGATAGTTGAAGAATAAATTCTTTCCCTTCCTCTTAAGCAAGGATTCTCCATTTACCAGAAGATATGTTATTTCTTTCTGACTGTTTACATTACCTTCAATATATAGAATTTCATAAAAGACCTTCTGAAAGTCATCAAGGTTTTTTAATTTGATGATTAACGAAGGTATTCCAATATTATCTGCGGCAACAAACATGGTATTTGTTGAAGCATACTTTGGATAGTCATTAATTCCATGAGATAAAATCAGGACTTCGCCTCTTTCTTGACTGACAGGTGGATTTAATTGACCGCTTGTCCTGTTACCGGCTGTATCCTTTGTTTCAAAGGTTATTTTTTCAGACTCCTGAGCAAGTTCGATCTCTTTGTAAAAGTCGAGCTCTTTTCTAGTCTCTTTTAAGACCTCGCTGTCATTTATCCTTAATGATGAAATCCCTGAATCATCATAAACATATCCTGTAATAAGAGCTTTGAACCTGGCGCCTGAAGGCAGAATATCAAGTGAGGTTATATTTACAATGGGGCCTTCTCTGTCTGCCGCAATTGTAAATTCTTTTTGAGATTGCTTCCCTGTCAAATCTGCTGCTTTAACAACAATTGGGTTTTTTCCCCTCCCAAGAGGAACTTCTACTTCAAAGGGGATTCTCTTTTCTGAAAGCTCTATTCTTAAAGGTATGCTGTTAACCGCGATAGATGATACAAAGAAGTCATCTTCAACAAAACCTGAAACCTTCGTGCTGAATCCGTTGGTGAGTCCTGTTTCTTTAGAAGTTAGATGGATAACAGGCGATTCTCTGTCCAAACCTGTTTCTTTTAACAAAGATTCCCTTGTTTTATTCAGAAAATATTTTGCTTTTGCAGAATCTGTATTCATCAATGATTCTTCAAGTTCATTTATGGCACTCTGATATTTTCCTAAATTAAGAAATGCTATTCCGAGTTCCCTGTGAGGGAAATAATCCACAAAATGCATTCCGTAAGTTCTGGCCCTGCGCTGGTCTTTATCGCGTCCTGTAATGGCTTCTTTATAATCTTCTACAGCCTCCTGCCAGAAGCCTCCTTCAGAAAAAGAGTTACCCCTCTCATAATAGTTCCACCAGCGGTTCCTGAAAAGACCTTCGGTAATCCCATATTGTTTTCCATTTTTGTAGTACCTGGAGTCACCTTTCTGGTTATAGCAAGATAGGAAAATAAGAAAGGTAAATAGTAAGCTAAATAGGCTAAGCTTCAGAAAATTTTTAAAATGCATTTTATTACTTCAATAAAATTAGTTTCAGTTTATATCCTCTATGAGCCGGGTGCCTTTTTTAATCATTCCCTCGCCTTTTATTATTTTCCCTGAAGATGTTTCCTCATCAACTGATGTTATCTCAATTTCCCCGGCAAGGTTCTCTCCTGCAGGAGACAGCGCCTTATCTTTTATCACTTTCATTTTAACTCCTGGGACTACCCCGGAAAATGTACCAATATTAATGACCGCGTTTCCATTTTTATCAATAGAAGCAACCTCTCCTTTTAAAGGATACCCTTTTACGATTTTATTGCTTATTTTGATAGCAATGTCTGAAGCGATTTTACTTAAAGGAATATTTCCTGCGTAACTTTCTGCAAGAGCGATTTTTATCTCTGATGTATCTGCTTCGATCATCCTCATATTAATTTGCAAATCATTCCCATAGCGGAGGATGCTTCCAGTTGAGATTAACTTTACTGCTAAAATCTTTCCAACCTTTAATGCGGTTTCCTTGTCAGCAAGAGAAGATGTGCTCAGCTTGAGTTCCCCAAGAACTTTATCAAGAGCCTCTCTTTCAATTACTTTCACCCTTCCTTTTTCCTGCAATAGATTTGTAAGGGTCAGGAGCAGGAATTCATCTTCACCGGGACGAGCAAGTATTCCGCCTTTATTTTCAAAATCTATAAAAGCCGATGTAATCGGTTTTGATCTCCAGACATCTTTTTCCTTCAATAATTCACCATTTTTATGTTTCTTTTCATAATCTGAAATAAGGTCAGATATTAACTTATCTATCCTTTCCTGCTTTTCCTTGCTTGTATTAAAAGCTGATTTTCTTTCCAAATTACTTAGTAAAGTCTTACTTACTTCATCATTTGGGTTTATTGACAGGGCATTTTTATAAAGATTTATTGCGTCCTCATATTTTCCCTCTTTTCCCAAAAGTGCAGCCTTATTGGCATAAGGGAGGTAATCTTGTGAATTTGATTTTAATGCCTTGTCATAATTATCCATAGCATCTTTTGACTGATTTTGACTGGCATATATAATTCCGAGTTTATTGAATGCTTCAGCCCTTTGCCACTTTTCCCCATGCAGAGATTCAGTTGCTTTTTTGTATTCGCTGGTAGCTTCATCTACCCTTCCCTGATTGGAAAAGATGTTCCCTTTGATTACATGTATATAAAGATTCTGAGTGTCAATCGTGGCAACTTTATTACAAAAATCCTCAGCCTTTTGGTAATCTCCTTTTAAAAAGAAGACAGCGGCTAATCCTTCATATCCCTTAGAGAGGGTTTTCCCTCCTTTATTTATTATTCTCTCAAACCTTAACCTCGCCTCTTCAACTTTGCCTGTATTCAACAGCCTATAACTTTCTTCAGAAATTTCCCTTTCAGGCATCGTTAAAGACCTGTAAAAATAAATTCCGGAGACCAAAAAAAGTATGGTAAGGACTGAAACTCCAAGATAGGTAAAAACTTTTTTATAGCTTTTTGCTGAAGAAGGGACAACACCTTCCATAGTTAGGGTTACATCTCTGAGTTTGTCAGTTGAAATAGTTGCAACTTTTTTAGCAGGTTGCTGTTCCGCCTTTTTTTCCTCTTCCGAGGCTTCCTCTTTTAAATCAATATAACGGAAGTTTGGATCTCCGTAGAGCATATAGCTTGCCCAGACAATGGTTTCATATCCATAGGTATCTACTAAAGCAAGCCTTGCATTCCTCATGGCTTCCCCGATACTTACGCCTTTAATAATTTCTCTATAAAAGGAAATAGCAAAATAATTACTTGGCTCATCACGTATATCCCAGAATGTCCCTATGTAGTGCTGAACCCCTGATAGCAAGAAGGCATTTGCGAGCCCATAAATCTGGTTTTCGTAATCCTTCTCCAGTCTCCATTCTTCTGTTTGGCCTGTTTGGCAGGCATTGGAAAATACAAGGGAAGGGAAAGGAGATAAACCGCCCATATTCAAAATTTCAGATGCTTTCAGGTTTCCATCCTTAAGCAACCACCGGCTGTTTGAGGGGTTTTCTGCATCATATAAGGCATGGCCAGCGTAATGAATGATGTCAAAACTTCTCATCCTCTGCTTGATAAAATCAGGGCTGATTTTGTCAGTAAGCAGATTTGCATTTATTAAGTCTTCTCCTTCGTCTAAAAGATCTCTGATTTTCTGTCCCTCAATGTATGAGGATGGAAGGTCTCCCATCGGATCTGATATTATGAGCATTTTGAGAGGCTTTTCTGCCTTGCGTATCTTTACATCAGATACATCGTACTTAGTAGTTACAACTCTTCCTATATTGAATT
>MGDB01000134.1:1164-16796 GCA_001790645.1 Candidatus Schekmanbacteria bacterium GWA2_38_11 | reverse complement strand
TTGTCGCTTCTATCCATGACATAGAAAAAACTCACAATTGATTCATAGTGATAAAGGGTATTAATTTTTATATTTATTATATCTTTTTACAAAATTAACAATACAATTAATCACATGTCAAATATAAAACATAAAACAAAATAAACAAATATAAAACTTATATTAACTTTAAAGGCTTGATGCAGGATAAAAATTAATTGTTAATTATTATAATGCACAAACATAAGGTTTTATTTGATTGTGCTGGAATGATTTCAAAAGGATTTACTGAATAACGGCCATATTCAAATCTCTTACATCGCCACGATATCATACTGCTCTATGAGGTTGTCAAAGTCTGTTTTTATGATAATCCTTTTTTGGAAAACCCTCTCAAGCTCTTCAATCCCTGCGCTTTCCTCATCATAGAGCATATCAGCTACATCCGGATGGACGCTGACCATTATCTTCTTCCCGGGATCTGTGAGGGCTAATCTTGTAATTTCCCTGAAGATTTCATAACAGGTGGTGGTTGTAGACTTTATCATCCCCTTGCCATCGCAGTAAATACAAGGCTGGCAGAGAGACTGGCTTAAACTCTCCCTCACTCTTTTCCTTGTCATCTGGACAAGACCGAGTTCAGAGATTTTCAGAATATTGGTCCTTGAACGATCTCCCTTTATTGCATTTTCAAGAGCGTGGAAAACCTTATCCCTGCTCTCCTCTTTCTCCATGTCTATAAAGTCGATTATAATAATCCCTCCAATGTTACGGAGTCTAATCTGGTAAACGATTTCTTTAATTGCCTCAAGGTTGGTTTTAAGGATTGTCTCCTCTAAGTTCTTCTTGCCCACATACCTGCCGGTATTAACATCAATTGCAACCAGAGCTTCAGTCTGGTCAATGACAATATACCCTCCTGATTTAAGCCACACTTTTCTACCGAGAGCCTTGTCGATCTCTATTTCTATACCAAAGGTGTCGAAAATCGGCTCCCTCCCTTCATAAAGCTCAATCCTGGTATGATACTGGGGAAGATATTTTTCTGCAAAATCAAGACACCTCTCATAATCAGTTTTTGAATCTATTAATAACCTCTCTACCTCTGGAGTAAATAAATCCCGCAAAACCCTGAACACTAAATCCATGTCAGAATGGATCATAGATGGTGCCTGGCGCTTTTCATTCTTTTCCTGGACCGTTTCCCAGAGTTTTGTTAAAAAATCTATATCAGATTTAAATTCCTCTTCTGTCATCCCCTCGCTTGCAGTCCTTACAATGAAACCTGAATTCGGTGTTCTCAATCCATTCATTATATTCTTAAGCCTCAGTCTCTCATTCTTATCCTCTATCCTCCGTGAAATCCCCAAATGGTCAACAGTTGGCATAAATACAAGGTATCTCCCCGGCAGGGTTATGTAAGAAGTAAGGCGCGGGCCCTTGCTCCCAATTGGCTCCCTTGAAACCTGTACAAGAATCTCCTGCCCATTTTTCAAAAGGTCTTCAATCTGCACTGAAGAGATTTTGCTGACAGGAAATTCCTCTTCATCAGAAAAAGTCTCCTCTTCCACCTCTATTTTATCCTTGGTTAAATCCTTCTCCTGATCAAGTATCTTTTCGTAAGCTCCTGCATCATCACATATATCACCTGCATGCAGGAAACCTGCTTTCTCCAACCCTATCTCAATAAAGGCAGCCTGCATCCCTGGAAGAACTTTGGTCACTTTCCCTTTGTACACATTCCCCATGATTCCCTTATCTTTTTTCCTCTCAACAAAGATCTCTGAGACAACGTTATTCTCAAGTACTGCAACACGAGTCTCCTGCAATGTTGAATTTATTATTATTTCCCTTGTCATTTTAAACCTCCAAACTATTATATAAAAATTCTCCAGGCTGTTGAAAAATGGTAAGTTAACCAACAATTGCCTGCTGACGGATAGCCGAGGCTTTCCAGCCTCGGCGAAAATGCAGTACGGGACAAGAATGTCCCGTCTATCGGTTTTAAATCGCTGCATTCATCCCCGCCCACAGGACGGGGCATTCTGCAGCATTTTCGTAAAACCATGAACAATCCCAAAATCCAAATTATTCCTGATCCAATATTACCCTCGTCCTCTTGATTTTTATTTTATCATAAACATTACTATCTATGTCAAAAATCTCTTTCATAATATCTTTTGGCTTAACCATCTTACCATCAATCAATTTAGTCTCATATTTAATTTTTACCAGTTTATTTCCTTCTTCCTCTATATTTATTTTTTTAATAAATTTTACGTAATCAGCAACCTTTGCTTCTTGCAGAGTCTGGCTTAGAACTAAAGGTTCTTCCACTGATAAAGAGTCACTCTTAACTTTCATAAGATCACCAATAACTGCCCATTTTTCTTTGTTGCCGTTTTCTGAAAATATATCATGCGGAGCAGATATTTCATATTCAAATGATGAAATAACCTTCATCAGGGACCTGCTTCCAGGCAGCAGTTTCCTGGCGTCAAGAAACCTTATTCCCAAGGGTAGTTCTTTATTAACTCTGCTGCAAAAATCCTCTGTCCCTATTTCTTTCTCTAACTGGATATCTAAATATTCTTCAAAGCCTTCAAAACCAACTGACAATGGGACAGAAAAGGATAACAGTGGATGAGGATGAAACCCTCTCGAATAAGCTACAGGTATCCGAGCCCGTGATAAAGCCCTTATGAGTACATTCTGAAACTCAAGGTGAGAGAGATATTTTGCAATTTCTGTTTTCTGGAATTTTATTCTGAATTTAACGCTCAAATCTTCTGACTCAACCCTAATCTCTTCTTTTTCTGAGGAAATGCTCTGAGCCACATAAGATTTTTCTGTTTTATAATCGCACCCCTTGTCCGCCAAACCACAGTTGGTACATCCACTTTTCCTGCAGTCAGGTGTAATTATTCCCTGCAATGCCCTGCTGTACTCATTTCTTAAAAAATCCATACTTACCCCGGGCTTTATATGTTCCCAGGGAAATACCTCATCCAGTTCCCTTGCTCTTGTGGAGTAAAAATATGGGTCTATCCCTGTCTCATCAAAAGCCTTCATCCATTTCTGAAAATCGAAATGCTCCCTCCACCCGTCAAATTTACAGCCGCTATCCAGAGCCTTTTCAAGAACGCCGCCAAGTTTCCTGTCTCCTCTTGCAAGAACAGCCTCTAAAAAACTTAAACGTGGATCGTGCCATTCAATATCAATTTTTTGATCTCTTATGTTTTCATTTATCCATCTTATTTTATCATTTAATCTTTCCAGGCCCTCCTGGGAAACCCACTGAAATGGTGTATGGGATTTTGGTACAAAGGGTGAAATTGAAACTGAAATCCTTTTAAATTTACCGGTTGATTTTGCAGCAAGCTTTTTTATTTTTTTTATGAGGCTGATCATTTCTTTAATATCCTCTGTCTTCTCAGTTGGAAGCCCTATCATGAAATAAAGCTTCAAAGCCCCCCACCCTTCTTTAAAAACTGTCTCTGCAGCCTTTAATATTTCATCTTCACTGATCTGCTTATTAATGACGTTCCTCAAACTCTGCGAACCGGCCTCTGGCGCTATTGTAAACCCTGTCTTCCTGAACCTCTTAATCTGAGAGGCTAAAGTTTGTCTTAAAGTATCAGGCCTTAAGGATGGAAGAGACAAAGAAATTCTGTTAGGCTCAAAATAGTCCATTAGCTCAGGGACTAAATCCCCTATCCCTGAATAGTCACCTGCATTAAGGGACGTAAGAGAAACTTCATTATACCCTGAGTTCCTGATTGAAAGCTTTATAAGCTCTTTTATTTCATCCGGGTCTCTTTCCCGCAAAGGCCTGTAGATTATACCTGCCTGACAAAACCTGCAACCGTTTAAACATCCTCTGGCTATTTCAATATTTACTCTGTCATGAACAGCTTCGATGTAAGGGATAATCGTGCGGCATGGGAAATCTTCCTTGACAAGACTTTTTACGGTTCTTTTATAAACAGAATCCTTCCCAGCAACATTCACATTCTTTATATCACTGATTCTTCCATCGCTGTGATGTGATACTTTAAAAAAGTAAGGAACATACACTCCTTCTATCTCGCTGAGGGCTTTTAACAGTTCAAGCTTTTTAGAAGAGAAATTTCTCCAGCCTCTATAAACTTCTACTATTTCTAAAAAGACTTCCTCGCCGTCTCCTATAACAAAAGCATCAAAGAACTGAGCCAGAGGTTCAGGGTTAAATGCACAGGGGCCACCAGCAATTACAAGAGGCATGTCCTCATCTCTTTCACCGGACTTTATGGGAATGAAACTAAGTTTCAGGATATTTAATATATTAGTGTAACTCATCTCATATTGAAGGGTGATGCCGATTATGTCAAACTCCCTTAATGGCTTGTTGTTTTCGATACTTAGGAGGGGGAGTTTTTTGTTAACCAACACCTCTTCAAGGTCAACCCACGGAGAATACACCCTTTCTGCCTGCACCCCCTTCGTTCGGTTTAAGACGTGATATAATATACGCAAGCCAAGGTTTGAAACCCCTATCTCATACACATCAGGGAAAACCAGGGCAACACGTGTATCTACTTCATTTTCAGGTTTCCTTACAGATCCTATCTCATGACCAATATACCGGGATGGTCTCCGGACAAGGTCAATGTAATCAGGCAATGGTTTCATTATTTTTTTATATAATTTTATTTAAATACTTTAAGTTCTATACGAACTATAGAGGGCTGGTGGAATAAAGTCAAACAGAAGTCTCATGTATCAATTTGTAGGGCAAGGCTTTAGCCTTGCTTAAAGCAACCCTAAAGGGTTGCCCTACATTTTATCAAGTTCCTAACTTCCCAGCCTTCCTATTTTCCTATTTCCTATTTACGATTCCCTGTCTCGCAGTGTAAACTTAAAGGTTTCCTGCCGGCAGGCAGGCAGGTTTCAAAGGGGGAAATATGATGGCTAACCACAAAATCTCAAGATTGGAATTTATTTTCAGAGTTGGGTTGCAACTTTTTTTAGCTCAGAAAGCATGGCTGTTCTGAATCTCTTAGACTTCTCATCCTTAAATTTTATTTTTACCCCCTGAATCACAGAGAAGTATGATGAGCGCTCACTTTTTATATTAATAACATCTATCCTCACAATATTCATCAAGGGATGTGTGTCTGAGGGAGCTTTGACCACACCAGCTCTTCCAAAAATATGAAGGTAACTGTCATTATCATTATAAATGGAGAAAATAACTTTCTTACTTTTTACTAAATTTCTGTAGTTCGGATTGTCTTTGTGAATGGCTAAAAGCAGGCTCTCTTCATCTTTAGCTATGAAGAAAGATATGGCTGTTAAACTTGGAATATTATTTAAATCCACCGTTGCGAGAAATGCAAGGCTGTCCTGCTGGTTTAACTTATCCTGGATTTCTTTACCCAGTTTGGTACCGACTAATTCAGATATCATCATTTCCTTTATCTTTAATTAGTTTGAACAGCATTTGAAAGTATCTAATATTTTTTCTGCAGCCGTATAAGCGTCTATCTCTCTTGATGCAACCTTCTCAGCATACCCCCTGATACCTCCTTCTGCTTTGGTTTTTTCCAGCGCCCTTTCGAACAACTTCTCCTTTAATATAGTCGCTATCTCCATCTCGCTTTTATAAATCTCTTTCTCATATAGAAAAGAAGTATTCTTCTCAAGAAAATCCCTGTGCAAATCAATTTGCTTCATCAGCTCTTTTATCCCTTCACCAGTAGTTGCTACAGTTTTTACAACTATTGGGACCCAGCCGTTTTTCTTAGGGTTTAATCCAAGCATTGCATTTATATCCATTTCTGTTTTATCAGCATCCTCCCGGTCAGCTTTATTGATGACAAATATGTCCCCTATTTCCATGATGCCAGCCTTCATTGCCTGAACCTCATCTCCCAACCCGGGCGCAAAAGCAACTAAGGTGGTTTTGGAAAACTTGACTACATCAACTTCGTCCTGTCCCACCCCAACTGTTTCAATAATTATGAAATCAAACCCGCTTGCATCAAGCACCTTTACCGCATCCTTTGTTGTCCGTGATAACCCTCCAAAACTGCCCCTTGTAGCCATACTCCTGATAAAAACTCCCTCATCAAGGAAATGGTGCTGCATCCTTATCCTGTCAGCTAAAATAGCTCCCCCTGAAAAGGGACTTGATGGGTCTACAGCTACCACACCTACTTTTTTTTTCTCATTCCTCAAATATTCAATTATTTTATCAACAAGAGTTGACTTGCCGACTCCGGGCGCGCCTGTAATCCCGATAACATAGGCTTTACCTGTGTGCAGATGCAACTCTTTCATCATGGCAATTCCTTCCGGGCTGTCATTTTCAATCATGGTTATTATCCTTGCAATCGCCCTGTAATTACCTTTCAGCGCTTCCTCAACTAAATTCATTTATGTATGTTTTCTTTTACAAAGTTAACTATGGTTTCTGTGGATGTGCCGGGAGTAAATATACCTTTAACCCCCATCTGCTTTAAACTGGGAATATCTTCATCAGGGATTATTCCCCCTCCAAAGACCACAATCTCCTCCAATTTTTTGTCCCTTAATAGCTCCATTATCTTGTTGAACTGATAATTGTGTGAACCTGAGAGGATGCTCACACCGATAGCATCAACATCTTCCTGAAGGGCTGTTGCTACTATCTGCTCAGGGGTCTGATGGAGCCCTGTGTAAACTACTTCCATGCCAGCATCTCTTAAAGCTCTGGCAACTATTTTTGCGCCTCGATCATGGCCGTCAAGGCCGGGTTTAGCTATCAAAACCTTTATCTTCTTCTCCACTATTTACAACCCTCCAATATTTTTGCGATCTGAACTTTATATTATTCCGGGTTAGTTGTTAAAAGAATTGTCCCATCACTATTAATTATTTTGTAAATTTTATTTATTTTTTCAACTCTCTGGCCTTTATAGGAATTTAATATCTTTCTCACGTAATCCTGCGTTTCTTCAATAGGAGGGATTCCAGAATAATTGATAACTCTGTTCTCACCGGCATTATATGCAGCAAGAGCCAATTCAAGATCATTATTAAATAATTTCATGAGGTACTCTAAATACGCCACACCGCCTTCAATATTTTCCTTTGGATGGAATGGATCTTTTACTCTGAACCGCTTCGCTGTGTCCGGCATAAGCTGCATTAATCCCATGGCGCCTTTCGGAGAAACTGCATTTGTATCATAATTGGATTCCGCTCTGATTATGGATTGGATGAGCTTTGGATCCTGCCCGAATTTTTCAGCAACATCTTCAATAATCCCATTCAGAGCTTCAGAATTTCTATTCGTTGACGGTGTTCTTCTAACTGCAGTTTTGTTATAGGAGAAGCTGTTGAATACCTGAAGAAGCTTGTAATTAGAGTTTTTCGATCGATTACTGTAGTGAATAACCCCTTCCTTATCTACATATTTATATATTTCACCACTTGCCTCAAAATAAAAAAAGAGGCAAAAACTTATTAAAATGATAAGGATTATGCGCCTTGATGACCTATAAAGCATGCGTTTTAATAGCATTTTTCTATACCCCTGTCAATATTTTTGTTATTTCAACCGTGAACTCCCAACAAGTTGTCAGCAGGAACCAGGAAATATTTGGGCCGTCCCTTGAATCCTCGATTCCTTTTTATTCAGTTCATCAACTTATTAGGAGAGAAAAGTATATTAACTAACGGTTTTTTTGAAGAAATACTTTAAAGGTTGGATTACCCTGTATTTTTCATTCCCGCAGCAATTCCATTAATCGTGGAGAGTACCATAAAAATGATTTCTTTTTTCCTCTTTCCCCTTAAAGCCTTTACTCTGAGTTCTCGCAACAGCCTCACCTGGATATAACTTAAAGGGTCTATATAAGGGTTTCTCAAATTTATTGTCCGCTTAAGAAGTGGTGAGTTATCCAGCAACCCATCCTCTTCTGTAATCTCTAAAACCATCTCCCTTGTTAATTCATATTCCTTTTCAATCCTTGAGAATATCAATTCCCTGATCTTTGCATTTTCAACAAGGCTCGCATATCTCCTTGCAATCCTCATATCGCTTTTTCCAAGGGTCATTTCTAAATTATCAATTAACGTTCTAAAAAATAACCAGCGCGAATACATTTCCTTTAAAATTTTAATATTAGTTTTTTTATTTTTTTTAATAAATTCATAAAATGCGGAACCGATCCCAAACCATGCCGGAAGAATGTGCCTGTTCTGTGTCCAGGCGAAGACCCATGGAATAGCCCTTAGATCTTCAATCCTCCTGCTCTTTTTTCTCCTTGCAGGCCTTGAACCAATATTAAGTTCACCAATTTCCTCAATCGGCGATGCTTTATAAAAATATTCTTTAAAATCTTCCTGGTCATAGATAAATTCCCTGTAAAATTTATATGAATAATCTGACAGCTCTTTAATAGTATCTGTCCAGGTTTTTTCCTTATCAGGGTCTGGAATATCTTTTCTCTTTTTCTTTACTGATGAAAGGATAACAGCACTAGCGATAAGCTCGAAATTTCTCATAGCTATTTCGGGAATCGTATATCTTGATGATACTACCTCTCCCTGCTCCGTTATCTTAATTTTTCCATTCACTGTTCCTGCAGGCTGAGCTAAGATTGCCTGATGCATCGGCCCTCCACCCCTGCCAACTGACCCTCCCCTGCCGTGGAAAAGTTTTAGAGTTATGTTGCTTCTCTTTGCAAGGCCTGAAAGCGCAGTCTGTGATTTATAAAGCTCCCAGCTTGAGGTAAGAAAGCCACCATCCTTGCCGCTATCAGAATATCCGAGCATTATTTCCTGCAAATTCCCCCTTGCCTCTAAATGGCTTTTAAAAACCGGGTTTTCAAAAAGACAAGACATAATATCAGGAGCTTTTTTCAGGTCATTAATGGACTCAAATAATGGTACTATATTCAATCTGCTTAAGATTCCTCTCTTTTCATTCACCTGGTAAAGACCTGTCAGTTTTGCAAGATATAATACCTCCAATACATTACTCGCTGAGTGAGCATTGCTGATAATATAAGTATCAATGGCCTTGGGGCTTACCTCCAACAGCAGCCTCTTTACGTTCCTGAATGTTTCAAGGACTTCTTTTGTTTCCGGTGAAAATTTTGGTATATCAAAGGTATGAGTTTGTCTCCTCTCACCTATTTTTTTAGTTAAAAGATCAATTTTATCTTCCTCACTTATTATTAAATAGCCCTTATCAATCCAATTAAGCTTTTTTGCAATATCTGCTATTGCTGATGCATGAAGCGCTGAATGCTGTCTTATATCGAGCTTTGCTAAGTACAGGTCAAAGAGTTCTACCTGCCTGATAAGAGTTGCCAGGTCTCCCTGAGCAATTCTTGCCCCTTTATTTGAAATCAGGCTTCCTTTGATCACATTTAAATCTTCCAGAAGCTCTTCACCGTCCCTGTAATACCATTCCAGATTTCTTACATAACCCTTGTTTGCAGGCGAAATGATTGGTAAAACCGCAGGCTTATTTGCCTCAATAGTATTCTTTATTTTCTGAAGAACAAAACTAAGTTTTTTCCTGTAAAGCTCATTAGGATTTCGCTTTGCAATTATCCTTGCGAATTTTGGCAGTTTCCTATCATCTTCTTTTAATGAATTGAGTAATCCTCTGCTAACTCCTGTAAGCTTCGTCGATACACTCAAAGATTCAATTAAAGATTCAATAGAACTCCTGTATTTCTCCAATATTAATGACTTTTGCATTCGCAGGGCAGATTCCATTACAGTATCATTAACTAAGGGATTCCCGTCCCTGTCTCCCCCAATCCATGAACCAAAGCGAAGAAACGGCGGGATTTTAAAATTGAAGCCTTCATATTGTTTTTTTAACTGATAGCTTATCTCTTCATAAAACTTTGGCAGAGTATCAAAAATTGTTTCATCAAAATAAAAAAGTCCGTTTCTGATTTCATCTGCAACTGTAGGTTTTTCCTGCCTTATATCCTCTGTCTGCCACAGGCCTGTTATTTCTCTGTATATTTCATCAACAATCATGCTTCTTTCAAAGTGAGTTAAGACTTTTGTTTCAAGGGAATCTATAAGAATGGAATTTTTTTTATTTTTGCTTAAGATTGTCCTTCGCAGCGCTTCAGTTGGATGCGCGGTTATTACAAGTTCAATTGAAAGTTCTTTCAGCAACTCATTTATTTTTCCTGCCGGAAACTTCTCCTTACTCAAGTCAGACACCAGCTCTGCTATGGAACCCTTTTGGGGTTTTGGCTCTGCCATTACCTGATAGGCCCTCCGGCGCCTGATTCTGTGGTATTGCTCTGCAATGTTTACAAGCTGGAAATATACGGAAAATGCCTTTATTATTTTTTTTTGGGCTTCCGGGTTAAGCTTCTCTATTTCTTTTATTAATACATTTTCAAGAAATGGAGAGTAAGTTCTGCGCAGGGTCTTGCATAACTTTCTTATTAATTCTTCTTTCTCAAAAATTCCAATCCCTTCCTGTTCTTTAAGGACATCGCCCAGAACGTTCCCAAGAAAATGCACATCTTTTCTTAATGGTTTGTCTTTTTCAAATCTGTTATTTACATTTTTCATTTGTTTTAGAGGGCTTGCGGGTAGGGGCGACTTTAGGCGCCCTCAATCCTTAGACCTTTCGACTCAGGATGGGAGGCTACCTGTCTGCCGACAGGCAGGAAGCCTCCCCTACCCTAAAAAGATTTGGTTTTAAATTTTGAAACTTGGTTTTATTTTGTCATTTGCCTGCCGGCAGGCAGGCAGGAATTTTGATATTTGAGCTTATAATTATCTTAGCCAATCCCAGAGCTCTTCACCCATTCTTTCCCTGCTTATTCTCTGACTCCCCGGCATACGGACAGCCGCCGGGAGGTGGTCCTTGAATCCCTCCCGGACCGGGCAATTTTGGTGCAAAATTTACTTTCCCATGCCTCTTCAAATCACTTATCATCTCCTGGGTTGACTCATTTTTATGGGTCGAAAAACTTGAGAGTACTTTCTTCAACCGCCTGCTTCCACAATTACTGCATTTGCGGCTTAAAAATTTTATCTCATCCACTTTTTCAATAAAGGTGGTTATTGTGCTGCATTTCTTACACCGGTATTCGTAAATAGGCATTCTGCTTTACCTGACTCCTTTCAAGTTCTTCTAATATTTTTTTTATTCTCAGAAGTTCAGCTACAGACCAAGCCTGAGCTATACAGCCCTTTGGTGCATATGGTTCATTCCCGTCAAAATATTCTGAAAGAAACCCAACGCCCGTATCCTTTATATGCTCAAAAAGTGGCTCCAGCATCATTTTGGCCCTGGTAATAGCTGTAATTGAATTATCATTAACTTTTAAATAAGCTTCTATAAAATAACCCATCAGCCAGACCCAGATATTTACCTGATGGAAAGAATTGTCACGCCTGGAAAAATCATTTTTCTGAACCTGGCTTGAATCTTTAAAGGTTTTTGTAAAATCTTTAATCCCAAGAGGTGTAAACAGTTTCTTATGAATAATCTCTACTACATTTTTTTCCCTGTCGCGGGGAAGTATTGAGAAAGGCAAACCCACGGCAATAATCTGGCTGGGCTTGAGAGAGGAATCAACTTTGTTCTTCCAGATGCAGTCAAACAAATAACCTTCTTCTGTACACCAGAATTTTTTACAAAAGGACTCTCTTACCTTTTCGGCCAGCTCCTTGTACTTGGGATTCCACATCCCCAGTTGACTTGAGATTTCATCAAGCATCATCAAAACATTAAACCACAGCGCTTGGACTTCCACTACTTTTCCATATCTTGCAGGTATGAAGAGTTCTTCGTTCCTTGAATCAATCCATGTAAGCCGGTATCTGTTTTCATTTGAATAGATTAACCCGTCTTCATCCATTGATATGCCAAAATCAATGCCTTTCTTGTAACTGGATATTATCTCCTCTAATTTCTTAAAAAGGGTTTTGTTAATAAACTCTAAATCTCCGGTCGCTGCCAGGTATTTATAAGATGCCATAATAAACCACAGAGATGCATCCATGCTGTTAAATTGCGGTTTTTCTCCCCATTCAGGAAAATTGTTTGGAATCAGTCCGCCTTTTGAATTTTTGGCAAAGTTTGTAAGAATTGCCCTCGCATCTGAATACCGCTTTGTAATTAGGGTCAGGCCCTCAAGTGCTACCATTGCATCCCTGCCCCAGTCGCTTAACCAGTGATAGCCTGCAAGTATTGTTTTCGCCTGCACAGTTTCTCCCTCGCCTTCAGCTTTTATCTTTCTGTCCACAATGAAACAATCAGATGCCTTTACCAAAGTTGTTTCAATTTCATCTCCTGCACCGGAGAGTTCAATAATTTTTTGAATCCTTTCCTTTTCTTCTGCCTTGATTCTCTCAATATCCAAACCCTTATTTATTGGCTTGTCACTTGCAATTATTGAAAATTCAGCTTCTCCTTTAACAGATGTCATAAAGTAGCCGACGTCATAAAGGTCTTCAATAAAATCCAGTCCCCTTGCCCTCTCGACTTCATACTCAAAACTGTGATACCAGCATCCTCCGGGAATAAAACTTAAATCCTTTCCCTGTATGTATATGGTAGGGGTATCCAAGTAAGGTCTAATGCTTATAGTGGAATTCTTTACCTCTAAGGATGGATTAAACTCCTTATCTTCCCTCATAAGCCAGTGAGAATCTCTGCATGCAATCAACGGTGAAGCAACAAAATTAATTGCCCTGCCAGAATTGTATATTCGGTATGTTATAATTGTCGTATTTTCACCGCGAACCATGGCAATCTCTTTTTCTACTATGATATTTTCCACAGAAAAAATAAATTTAGGGAAAGGGTCCATCTTAAAACCCTGCAATAAAAGATAACCCTGGGGATGAATCGTTTTAGGATAACGGTTTGTTGATAGTTGGTAAGATGCTTCTTCAATACCTATTACTTCTTCAAGCTTTGACAGGAGTACCATCCTGCCAAGAGGAGGTTTTGTAGCTGCAACAAGCAAGCCGTGATAACGTCTGGTATTGCACCCGGTAATAGTTGATGATGCATAACCTCCTATGCCGTTTGTCAGGAGCCATTCTTTTCTCGATGCAATTTTTAAGTTCCCGACTGTTTCCTTTCCAAAAGAGATCACATTCTACCTCTCGCATTTGATTGCAGATTTTCCTAAAAACCTTGCCTCTGCTCCTAACTCCTCCTCAATCCTCAAAAGCTGATTATATTTAGCAATCCTGTCTGTCCTGCTTGCCGAGCCTGTCTTTATCTGTCCGGTATTTGTGGCTACGACAAGATCTGAAATCGTTGTATCCTCTGTCTCACCTGACCTGTGGGACACTACAGCGGTGTATCCTGCCCTTTTGGCAATCTCAATTGCTTCAAAGGTTTCTGTGAGAGTACCAATCTGATTTAATTTTATAAGTATTGAATTGGCAACCTTAAGCTCTATTCCTTTTTTAAGCCGTTCAGGGTTTGTGACAAAAATATCATCACCTACAAGCTGTATCTTCCCGCCAAGCTCTTCTGTCAGGAGTTTCCATCCGTCCCAGTCGTCCTCAGCAAGCCCGTCTTCAATGGAGATAATGGGATAATCTTTAACCCATTTCTGGTAAAATTCGATCATCTGTTCAGAAGATTTTTTTGAGCCGTCAGATTTTTTGAATACATATTTTCCCTTTTCATAAAAAGAACTGGCAGCAGGGTCAAGGGCAAGGCAGATATCTTTCCCAGCCTTGTAACCAGCCTTATCAATTGCCTCCAGTATTACCTCAACTGCTTCTTCATTGGATTTGAGGTTTGGTGCAAAACCGCCTTCATCTCCTACGGCAGTATTATACTTCTTTTTTGAAAGGACTTTCTTTAAGCTGTGGAAAGTTTCAGTACCCATGCGCAATGCTTCAGAAAAAGATTTAGCACCTACCGGCATCACCATGAACTCCTGAAGATCCACATTGTTATCCGCATGAGAACCGCCGTTAAGTATATTCATCATTGGCACAGGCAGGGTCTTTGCGTTTATCCCTCCTAAATATTTATAAAGAGGAATCCCCAAAAAATTAGCAGCGGCTTTTGCCACTGCGAGTGAAACACCAAGAATCGCATTTGCACCCAACTTTCCTTTATTCTTACTGCTGTCAAGCTCTATCATCGCTTTATCAATTTCAGCCTGATGGAGTGCGTCCATTCCTTTTATTGCTCTTGATATAAAGCTGTTTACGTTGCATACAGCCTTTAAAACTCCCTTTCCGTTATACCTGTCCTTCTCGCCATCTCTTAACTCAACAGCCTCATGCTCGCCGGTAGATGCTCCTGAAGGAACAGCAGCCCTGCCTTTTACTCCTGATGACAATGTCACATCAACTTCAACAGTCGGGTTACCCCTTGAGTCAAGGATCTCCCTCCCCTTCACCTCTACTATCTCTCTCATCTTGTCCTCCTTATAATATAAAAAATGATTACATAGATTAAGTTAAGATTACACAGATTATTAGGCTATAAGTTTTTTGAACGACTCTCGCTTCTTCCTGCTCTCTGCTTGCCTGCCTGCCGGTAGGTAGGCTACCCGTTACTCTGTTAAATTTTATTATAACACCTAAAAATTCCTTGTCAAACTGCAAATTCTGTTACCACTCTATCCTACTTTACAACAAGTACGGTACAGGGGGAAAGCTTTGTTAGGTTCTGTGATGTTGAACCCCATACCCTTCCAAAGATTTTTGAATGGCCCATAAAACCAATCACCAAAAGATCAAATTTTCCATCTTTGGTATAATTAACTATTGTCTCGACTTCATGACCCGGTAAAACCTTTGTGTGAAGCTCAACTCCTTCTTTCCTTGCCATCTCAGTGGCTTCTTCATTAACCTTTCTAAAATAATTGTTTGCCTCCTGCTTAAATTCTTCTACTTCGCCAATAGTCGCAGCATAATGGGGAACTCCCTCTTCAACTGAGATGCCGTGGAGTTCTGCGTTGTATTTTTTTGCAAGGTCAATAGCAACCTGGAGTGCATTCTTTGCACTTGCTGAACCATCATTGGCGATTAATATTTTCTTAAACATTATTGTTCTCCTTCGTAATTTTTGGTTGAAACCATTTTTGCGCAATTAAAGTGGGTATCACTGCTGAAAGTATAACAGTAGTAACAAGGATTGTATATTGCTCCTGATTTATTATCTTATTAGTCAGTCCAAAAAGCGCTGAGATTGTACCAAATGTAAGTCCTGTTGACATAAGTAAAGTTGTATACATCCCTTCCTTTTTACCAAAGCTGAATATTTTGGTTGGCGGCCACACTCCTATAAATTTTGTCCCCATCTTTATCATAAGAAAAATTACTATCAACACTACACTGCTCCATATTGCCGAGAGCTTAACAAGTGAACCAGCTTTAAGAAAATAAAATGGTGTTAGCATTGTGAATGCTGTAACACGCATCCTATGGCTCAGGGTTTTATTTTTAAGAAAGAATGGTGCAAGTACCATCCCTACAAGATATGCTGGAAGTACCGCTTCACTCTTTGCCATCATAGAAATACCGCCAAGTCCGAAGAGCAAAAAGAATATAAACTTTGTTTCAGGTTCACTCACACGGCTTCCTACCTTTTTAAAAAACCAGGGAGTAAATTTTGGAAGGAAGTATAGTGCGATTGTTGTAACAATAATAAA
>MGDB01000134.1:0-1156 GCA_001790645.1 Candidatus Schekmanbacteria bacterium GWA2_38_11 | reverse complement strand
CTGTTTCATTATAGCCTGTCTCGATCATTACGGCATAGACCACTGCAACAGATGTCGTTGAAAGTGAAATACCTGCTATCTGAGCTTGGGCAAGTCCCCATCCGGCAATGTAATATGCGTATGCAATAACTCCGAGAAATGGTGCAAAAAATGAAAATATTCCTATGGCCATGCTTTCTTTAAATCTTTTCTTCAGTACAACAGGGTCAACCTCAGCACCTGCAAGGAATGTAAGGAGTATGCTGCCAAACCCTGCAAGAAAGTTTACCCATTCTGTTCTCTGAAGAGGAAGAAAACTCCCTCCCAATACGCCAACCATAATTTCAAGAAGGGCAATTGATATTGCAATTCTGAGAGAAAGAAGAGTTGCGCCAAGGGCAAGCCCCATCCATAGTGCTGCCTGAAGCCACTGGTTTTCCATTTTATTTTTATCCTCCTTTGATCTCAAGCTCCGACAGGGGACTGAAAATAAAAACCCCTACCGAAATTTTTATGTTTCAGTAGGGGTCATCAATCCATTATGGATGGTTATTGGCGAACCCCATCGCCATTTTCAGGGTACAAAACCACTATACAGAAGTCAAACGAAATCTTATATGTTGTCATTCGTGCAAAAGCAGGAATCCATGGTTTCCTGTGAAAACAGTAGCCCGGTTTCTACTTACAAATACTTTCATACAAATCATTCCGCTATCTTTTCTGGATTCCCGCTTGGGCGGGAATGACATAAATATGCTCTTGAAGACTTACATCTTCTGGCATGTCCGGTTTTATATTTTAACTGGTTTTATTTTGCAACTTTAAAAGATCATGGAAAAAAAGACACAAAATACTCTTTACAAACAGTAAGAACCCGTTTATCTTAATTACATAATATGGCCAGAGATGAAATGAAGTTTCATCTATCCTATTGCAGTAACACCTGGTTGTTTTCTATTTCGAGGTAATTAATGTCGCGGTTATTTAAGAAAAGATCAATAAAGATGGGGCTCCCTCCAGGAACCCTTGTTCATATTGGTGAGAAAAAAACTGAGGAAATAAAGATAACCGTAATAGATTATGATGAGACGAATTTTCAGGAGAGAGAGATAAAGTTAATTGAGGAATGCTTTTCCTTTAAAGACAAACCCACCATCACATGGATAAATGTGGAAGG
>MGDB01000133.1:160-17970 GCA_001790645.1 Candidatus Schekmanbacteria bacterium GWA2_38_11 | reverse complement strand
GTTTGAAACCTTTAAACTATTATGCCCTCTTCTGGTGCTCCATGATTATGTTAATAGGAATTACTTACGTCTCAGTAATCCAGCCTATTTTCCTGAAAGAAGTAATCAAAGTTTCACCTGAGCATTTCGGTAAGATCAATGCTAATTTGGTTTTTCTTAACGAAATAGCTGCAATCATGTTTCTTGGACTTTCAGGGGCTTTGTCTGATAAATTTGGCAGAAAAATTCTGATGACTATAGGGCTTTTAATAGCAGGAATACTTTTTATCATTTATGGGTATGCAGATAACTTTGGAAGAGCTACAAATACTGATTCTCTGGTATGGGTTTTTGTCCTGAGATTTCTCTATGCAGTCGCTTTAACCTTTGCGTGGCCCCAGATCTTTACAATAATAGGCGACTATACTGAACATGAAAGCAGGGGCAAGGGTAATGCTATTGTTGGTATCATGTCAGGTATTGGAGCCATGCTCTCTTTTGCACTGCTTTCTAAAATCCCTCAAAAATTTGGGATCCTTGCAGGGTTTTATGCACTCGGAGGAATATTGATTCTTACAGCTTTGGTTACCCACTTTGCTATTGTTGACAGGTTACCAAAGGATATTTCCAAGCGTAAAAAAACTATTGAAATTTTAAAAGAAGCATTTGATGCTTTAAAAGTCTCTCCTGGTTTGAAACTTTCTTATGCTGCCGCATTTATTTCAAGAGCCACTGTAGGAATACTTGGGACTTTTATGATGACATGGGTTGTAAAGATTGCAGCTTCTTCCAATATGGATAGCCATAAGGCAACTGCTGTCGGAGGTATGATAATCGGGATATCTGCAATGGCAGGACTTGTTGCTGCACCTATCTGGGGTATATTAATTGACAAATGGGGGAGAATGCCCACTCTATCACTTAGTCTTTTACTTACAGCTATTGGCTTTGGTTTCATGGGATTTATAGTTGATCCTTTTTCAGGATTAACCAAGTTATGTGTTATTTTTTGCGGAATTGGACAGATTGGTCTGATGATATCCTCCACTACTTTAGCAATAGACCTTGCACCTCCAAAAATTATGGGGTCAGTCCTCGGAGGGTTTAATACTTTAGGAGCTATGGGGATATTTGTCGTGGGTAATATTAGCGGCTTTCTCTTTGATTCTGTATCTTATGCCTCTCCCTTTATTTTAACCGGAATAGTCAGCTTTTTGGTCTTTTTATGGGCGGTTATTGTTTACAAAAAAATTCCAAAGATAACAGGGAAAAGGGGCGTATCCCATGCCCACTGAGATAAGGTAATGTGCATAGGGTATTAAATCCTAAATCCGAAATTCTAAATCTCAAACAATGACCAAAGTCCAAAATCCGGGAAAATCAGCGGGACAAAAATGTCCAGCCTGTCAATAGACTTCCTCTTCCATTGTGGGAGACAGACTGTGTCATAATGTAGCCGCAACCTTTAGGTTGCGAATAAAATTTTTTTAATATCAATGAGCTTAGCGCAGGCTACCATTAAAACATGAGTTGTGACACAGTCTGAGAGGGTGAGGGGTAAATTTCCAAATCAGAGACGGAATTTTTTAGATGCTGAGTTTTTTCAGAAGAAATAAAGACAAGTATACTTCCTGGAAATATCAGAAAGAGTCCTTTGAAAAAATGTATGAGGAAGGAACAAAAGAGTTCCAGAAACGCTACCATACAGAGCTTCTTGAAGAAAATAAATTTGTCCGCCAGCGAATAGACGACCTGTTCAAAACCCTTTTTAATTATGACATAGAAAATCTCCTTGATGTGGGATGTGGGACAGGGTTTTATTTCAGTGCCCTTTCAAAATATACTAAAAAAATTTATGGGATTGATGTAAGCAGCTTAATCCTTAAAGAAGCAAAAAAAATAATTGAAGGAAAAAATCTTAAAAATATTTATTTTGGCTTAAGCATATCTGAGGTCTTACCCTTCCGGGATAACTCCTTTGACTGTGTTTTCATTTTTGCAGTACTTCACCATCTCCAGAATGTTGATAAAGCCATAGCAGAAGCCCACAGAGTGCTTAAAAAAGATGGTAAGTGCATTGTGATTGAGCCTAATATCCTGAATCCGGCAATGTTTCTTTTTTTGTGTTTTAAGAAGCATGAAATAGGGATCTTATCTTTGAGTAAATTTACTCTTGAGAAAAAATTTCAAAAATTATTTAAAAAAATTTACACTGTGCCAACAACCTTTCAGGTGACCTTTACTGACCCTGTATCAAATATGATACTTTCCTCTTTAGAAAAGCTTCCAAAGCCTCTTCTTGATTATCTGGCAATCCATTATGTCCTGATCGCTGAAAAGGAATGATTACCCTTGTGTGTGGTTCCTCATCTTTGTTTACACTTTTTAATATTCTTAATTATCTCCCCCTTTGAAAAAGGGGGACTAAGGGGGATTTTCGGAAATTTTCAAATCCCCCCAACCCCCCCCTTTCTAAAGGGAGGGAAGAATCAAAGCATTTAAAATTTAACCGAATTTACAGTATTATCAATCAGAAAAAGTTGCTTTTTGAAAAGAATTAAAAATATAATAAAAAATAATTTTAAATCAGTGAGGGAAGCATTTCAGAAATATTTTCAAAATATAGATATCTTGTTTATCTCTTAGCAATAATTATTATCGGAGGAGCTTTAAGGTTCTGTGCCATCTCCTTTGGGCTTCCTACCATTTATGTCAGGCCCGATGAAGAGGTCATTGTTAAGCGCACAATGGGTTTTTTTACAGGAGACCTGAACCCTCATTTCTTTCTCTACCCAAGCCTTTACCTCTACATTTTGTACATAACCTATGGACTTTACTATTTACTTCTTAAGGGGTTAGATTTTTTCTCGTCTCTTGATGATCTTTTTACTCTTTTTGTTCTGAACCCGGCTCCCCTTCATTTTATAAGCAGGGGGATTACAGCGCTCCTTGGAACGCTGACTATTTATTTATTATATCTCCTTTCAAAAAAATTGTACTCACGTGAAATAGCTCTCATCTCAAGTCTTATCTTAAGCCTTACATATTTGCATGCCAGAGACTCTCACTTTGGGACTACTGATGTTCCTTTAACTTTCCTCATCCTTTTAGCTTATATATTTATATCTGATATATTTTTATCAGGTAAAAACTATATCCTTGCAGGAATCATCAGCGGTTTTTCTGTCTCAATGAAATACAACGGAGCAATCCTGGCAGTGCCAATATTAATTGCTCATTTGCTCTCTAAGGAAACCTTTGAAGAAAGCTTTGTTAAAAAATTTTTTAACAAAAAAATTATCTTCTCAGCCCTGGCAATGATTTCAGCTTTTTTACTCACTTCACCCTACGTCCTTTTAGACTATAAATCCTTTTTGGCAAGTATAAAATTTTTAACAAAGGCTTTAAGACAGGGTATAGGGATGGAGCTCGGTATAGGGTGGATCTTTTATTTAAAATTCACGCTGAGATACGGGATAGGGGCTCCTTTGCTGTTGGCTTCACTTGCAGGAATGGCGTATCTCATTTACCGCCACAGGAAAGAGGATATCCTGCTGCTAAGTTTCCCAGTAATTTATTATCTTATTATTGGGAATAGCCATGGGGTGTTCTCACGATATATGATTCCGGTTCTTCCTTTTTTAAGCCTTTTTACCGCAGTAGTGATTTATGATTTTATTTCTTCAATAAAAATTCTTAAAAATTATAAGCTCCTTGCCTCTATTTTAGTTTCAATCCTTGTTCTTATCCCATCTATCTACAGCATAATTAGCTTTAATAATACCATATTCAAAAAGGACACAAGGAATCTTGCAGCAGATTGGATTAAAACCAATCTCCCTTCGGGCTCCCGGATATATATGCATGGCCATTACGAATATGAACTTCCCCTTTTACCAAGGGATTTGGAAAACATTGAAGCTGATATTGTTGATTTTAAAGAAAGGGGGAAAACCAGTCCTAACTTTATAATAAAACTAAGAGCTTTGGATTTACTCTTAAAAAAAGGAACCTACCCTCCTAACCCAAATTTTCATATCTTAAGAAGTGAGAGCGAGTATATAAATGATGATCTTTTAACTAAAATGTCTCCCGACTATATAGTAACTACAGAGTACTACCTTAATTATTACAGTTCAGATGCCGGGAAATTAGACAATTTTATAAAAAGATTCTGCACACCTCTTGTATCTTTTTATCCATATAACCTGACAGGAGAAAAACCAAATCCTCTTTTTGATCCCCTTGATGCCTTTTACGTCCCTTTTGCAAGACCTGACGGAATTTTAAGGCCCGGACCTGTTATCCATATTTATAAAGTTTTAAAGGATAGAAGGATTTAATTACCGGCTTTTTAACCTTTCCAAAAACTTTAGCCATACTTTTATGCCTGTCAGTGGGGTGCCCGGAGTTTCTGTGTGATATATAAACTGTAGGGCTCGACCTCTGTGTCGAGCCTGTACAAGGGTGGTAAAACCTACCAGCAGGTGGTCAGGGACGACCACCCCTACAACTTTTAAAAATCTCAGGAAACTCCTCGGTTTTTGTTTCTTGACAATATAGAAAAGAGATATATAAGTTTTTCTGAAATTAGAGTATCCTATGACCACAGAGAAATTATCTTTACCAATTACTGTAGATAAAAGTCACCTTATAACAATAGGAGAACAGCTCTATTCCAGGAGTATAGAGCTTATAAGGGAGCTTATCAATAATGCCTATGATGCAGATGCAACAACTGTGAAGGTCAATCTTTCCAAGGATAGGATAGAAGTAATTGATGATGGAACTGGCATGGATTTAGGGGGTTTGAAGCAGTATTTTAACATTGGATCGCCTGAAAAAAAGCTTCACAATAAATCTAAAATTTATCAAAGAGAGCGAATAGGGCAGTTTGGGATTGGGAAGTTTGCTGCTCTATCTGCTGGTTCAGTCTTTCAGGTCTTAACCCAGTGCGGTGAATTTGCTGCAACTGTAACCTTTGACAAGGATGAATGGGAAAGGCATCCCCATTCATGGGAACTCCCGATGGAGGTTTATCCTCCTGACCCTGCTAAAGGTGATGGCACTACCGTCGTAATCTTAAGAATAAAAAAAGAACTTAAAAAAGATGAGATAGAAAAATGCATAATAGAGTCAGTGCCGATAAAAGCTCCAATCTTTAAGGTAGTTCTCGATGGGAAGAGAATAACTCCAAAGGAGTATATTGGACAGAGAATTCCATTCCTTGAGGGGACAGAGTTTGGTCCTATTCATGGTGAAATATATATTCTGCCTGAGTCGAGGGTTTCTGCTGAGGATTTAGGGATAAGCTGCATGGTAAAGCAGGTTTTGGTTAAAAAGGAATTTTTTGGGATGGAGTCATGGGGAGCTGAAATGGCAAGAATCAGGGGTGAAGTCCATGCAAATTTTCTCCCAATTACCAGCGACCGATCGGGGTTTATTGTTGATTCACCTGAGTATCAGGCATTTTACGAGGTAATGATAAAATTTTTAAAAGAGGTAAAAAGGATTTTAGGTGGTCTTTCAGATAAAAAGGAAAAGATTAGAGTAAAGAGAGCTCTGAAAGATGCATTAAATAAAGTCCAGAAAGCGCTTTTCAAAAACCCGGAGTTTTCTCCCTTTGGAGCCCTTCCGATAGCTGGTGAAGAAGGCAGGGGATTAGGTGAGGCAGGAGAGGTCAAAAATACAGGCGAAAGTGAGAAGGTAAGGATTAAGAAAGAAAAGAAAAAAAAGAAGGGTAAAAAAGAGTCTAAGCCAACTGTAAAGAGGCTTACACCCGGAGCTGTGATTCAGAAACTAAAACTTGGAAACTCAGGGGTAACATGCTGCCTCGACCATTTTGGGGCTGATGAACCAGAGTGCTTTACAGAGGGGACTATTATCTATATCAACAGAGACCATCCTTTATACCTTCGCCAGACAAAAAAGCTTGAGACTCATACAATGCACATTGCTCGCCTCCTGACTCAGGAGATATCGTTAATGAAAGACCCTGAAAACCCAAGAGAGGCTTATGAAAGACAGAGTAAGCTTTTAAGAGATGCGTTTGTGGATGAAATGAAATGAGATTACGTTTACACTTCTATAATCCCCAGACTTATTTTCAATGCTTCATTTACCTTTTCCATTTTTTCAGATTGGATTATCCCGACTCTTTTATGCAGTCTTCTTTTGTCAATTGTTCTGATCTGATTTAAAAGAATGAGAGAATCCTTTGCAAGCCCACCTTCACCTGCTTTTAAGGATACCTCGTAAGGATGTGGTCCCTTCTGAGTTGATGTGATGGCAGCTACTATTGTCGCTTGAGAATACATATTGCCAATATCATTCTGTATAATTAAAGCCGGCCTGGTTTTTTTAATCTCAACCCCGATTGTCGGATCAAAATTTACATAATAGATTTCACCTCTTTTGGGAAAATTCACCTTGTTTTCCTCCTCAACTCTTCTTCTAAAAAACATTATAGAAGTTAAATTCCCATATAATAATATTATGTAGAAACAGACCTTTACAGGCTGACCAAGAATTCCTTTTTGTCATTGCCTGCCTACCGCAGGCAGGGACCAGTTTCTACAATTTTCTAATAGGCTCTAATGTCTTGATTTTAGTTTCTTCTTTTCCTGCTTGTCAGTAGCCTGATTTATAGCGTTATAAGATTCTTCTTCAATATGAAACCATTCCTCTGCCATATTCGCATCTTCCTTGTCATTTGTTTGATATCCTTTAATCATCTCATCTTGAATCCTTTTCCGCTTTTCCTCATTAAGCTTTTCCTCAAGAGCTCTGGTAATATATTCACTTCTCTTTCTTTCTGGAACTAACTGCTTTAGTTTCTTAAGAGTGGAATCAGGAAGAGAGATGCCAATTCTCTTGAAATTCTTATAAGCCATTTTGAATTCCTCCTTAAAATTATGCTTTACAATACATAATAATAGTATATCTTTTAATGATGTCAAGTTTAATCATAATTAAATATATTTACTGCTTAATCAAAAGAACAAAATCAAAATTCTAATGACCAAAACAATAATATTAATAAAAATCTAATAAACTTAAAAGAGGAGTTTATACGGCTGTCCATTTTCATGGGCAGACACAAGGTCTGCCCCTACATTTTGATCATAAAAAAGAGCGAGATCTGTCCCTGCATAAATATTTATGGATTGAATTTATCAGTGGATTGCCCAATCGAAATTATTCAAACTCAGTAATCTTCAGATAACAATAACCCTTGACTAACTCAAGATTTTAAGAATATTAATAAAAATTATGGCAAGAGTCGCTTTCATCCAGAACTTCTGGTACCAGTATCTTGGGGTAATGTATATATCCTCAATCCTGAAGAATGAAAATCATTCCTGTGAAGTCTTTATTGCGGGGGGAGAAAAAAAATTATTTGATTCGGTAAAAAAATTTAACCCGGACATATTGGGCTTTTATGCTACAACAGGAAACCAGAAATGGATTTTAGAGACCTGCAGCAGGCTTAAACGGGAGCTAAACTGTAAGGTAGTTTTAGGTGGTCCCCACCCGACATTTTTCCCTGAGATCATTGAAGATAAAAATGTGGATGCAATATGCATTGGCGAGGGTGAATATGCCATGCAGGAATTCTGCAGCAGGTTTGACCGTGGAGAGCCTCTGCGGGATATTAAGAATCTATGGGTCAAAGAAGACGGGAATATTTACAAAAATCCTTTAAGGCCATTAATTGATGACCTTGACTCCCTTCCTTTTCCAGACAGGTCTTTGTACGACAAATATCCGTCTCTCAAAGACAATTTATCTGTCTTTACAGGAAGAGGATGCCCCTTTTCCTGCACATTCTGTTACAACAAGTCTTACAGAGAGATTTACAGCGGCAAGGGTAAAATGATAAGGCGGCACAGTCCTGAATGGATAATATCTGAACTAAAGAGGCTTAAAGAGAAGCTTGATCTTAAGTTTGTCCGGTTTGATGATGAGGTATTTATTATTAATCCTCAGTGGCTTGATGAATTACTCCTTCTTTATAAAAAAGAGATAAACCTTCCATTCACCTGTCTTCTTCATGTGAAATTAACAAAACCTGATGTGATAGAGAAGTTAAAAAATGCAGGCTGTGAAATGGCCTATTTTGGAATTGAAACAGGTGATGAGGAGTTAAGAAATAAAGTCCTGAAGAAAGGCTTTTCAAATGATGAGATAATCCAGGCTGCCAAGGCATTAAAGGATAAGAATATAAAAATAGGGACTTACAATATGCTTGGCATTCCTGGTGAGACCGTTGAAAAAGCCTTTAAGACGATAAAACTTAATCAGTTTATAAAAACCGATTTCCCCTGGTGTTCACTCTTCCAGCCCTATCCAAAAACTGAGATAGAAGAATATTGCAGGAAAAATAAATTCCTCAAAGAGGGATATTCTTGTGATGATATGAGCGCATCTTTCTTTAAAAAATGCGTGGTGGAAAATAAAGAGAAGAGAGAGCTTGAAAATTTACAGAGGTTTTTTCACCTTGCCATCAAATTTCCGGGATTAGAACCAGTTATTAAATTTTTAATTAAATTCCCCTCTAATATTTTCTTCGAGTTAATTTTCTATCTCACCTATGGCTACCGGTACATAAGGACCTACAGGGTCTCATTATACAGGATAATCATAACAGCCCTAAGGTCGAAGGAGTACCTTTAAGAAGTGCAAAATGCAAAGTTCAAAGATAAAAATACAGAAAGGGATTCAAGGGGTCAAGGATTCAAGTGTAAATCAATCACCCCAGCCCCTCTTTTCACTGCCTGCCGGCGGGCAAGTGAAAAGAGGGGAGGCTTACAATTTAAAACTCTTCACTTGTTACCCGTTACTTATAGCTTAAAGCTTATAGCCTATAGCTTAAAGAGTTTGCGCTTTTCGTTTTACACTTTTCGCTTAAATTACGGATAAAGCCCTCTCTGTCTTTTTGCTTCGGCAACCCGCCCGATGCCAATCATGAGGGCAGCAGTCCTGTTATTAACTTTTTTATCTTTGGTAATTGCTAATACTTCATTGAAAGATTTTGAAAGAAGCTCTTTTACTTCGTGTATGACCCTATCCTGCGACCAGAAAAAACTCTGAAGGTCCTGCACCCATTCAAAGTAGGAGACTGTAACGCCGCCAGAGTTTGCGAGTATATCAGGGATTACAAAAATTCCTCTTTCCTGCAATATAGGATCTGCCTCAAAGGTTGTAGGCCCATTTGCTCCTTCTGCCAAGATTTTGCATTTTAATTTAGAAGCATTTTTTTCAGTAATGACCCGTGCAATTGCTGACGGCACAAGAACGTCACACTTGGTTTCAAGTAATTCTTCGTTTGTAATGGAATCTCCTCCCTTAAAGCCTTTTAGTCCGCCGGTTTTGCTCATATGGGCAAGGAGTGCATCAACATCAATCCCTTTTGAATTATATACTCCACCGGATACATCGCTCACTGCGATTACATCCCATTTCTTTCTTCTTGCGATTATCCCGACTGATGAACCAACATTGCCAAAACCCTGGATTGCGAGAGTCAATTTTTCTTTTTTAAGACCAGTTGTTTTTCTTGCCTCTTCTATAAGATGGATTATCCCGCCTCCTGTTGCCATTTTCCTTGCTGCAGATCCTCCAAGAAGAATTGCCTTACCGGTTACAACTCCGGGGATTGTATAGCCTTTCTGCATGCTGTATGTATCCATGATCCATGCCATCACCCTCTCGTCAGTTCCCATATCAGGGGCAGGGATATCTGTCTCAGGACCTATCAGCATCATTATTTCTGTTGTATATCTTCTTGTCAGATGCTCAAGTTCATTTAAAGACATTTTAGTTGGGTCGCAGTTAACTCCTCCCTTTGCACCTCCATAGGGCAGCCCGATAAGGGCGCATTTCCATGACATCCACATTGCTAAAGCAGCTACCTCACCCAAGGTTACGTCAGGGTGGTATCTTAGCCCTCCCTTTGTCGGTCCCATGGTGAGTTCATGTTGTACCCTGTAACCAAGAAATGTTTTGGTCTCACCGTTATCAAGTCTAACAGGAATAGATACAATGAGCGATCTTCTCGGTATCCTGAGTCTCTCAAGGATCCCATGTTCCAGTCCTATTTTCTCAGCAATGTTTTCAAGCTGTTGGACTGCCATATCAAACATCGGGCTTTTATATTCCATTTCCATAGTTTTACCTCTCCTTAGATTTTATCTATACAAAATTTGATTACAGAAAGATGTAGCCGCAGTCTTCAGGCTGCGAATTAAATCTTTTAGTTTTAATGAATTTCACGCAGGCTAAAGCCTGCGGCTACCTTAAATATTCAACTATACGCTTCCGGTACTCTGCCTGAAAAACAGGGCATATTAGCTCTTGACTCTTCTATCTCTTTTAAATCTATTTCTGCCTTAATAACTGTTTCTCTTTCACCTGCTTCTGTTAGAATCTTTCCGTTCGGGTCAATAATCATGGAATGTCCTGCCAATTTAATTTTTCCACCCTCTCCGCAGCATGCAGAGGCTATTACAAAGAGCTGATTTTCTATTGCCCTTGCCTGAAGCAGAGTCCTCCAGTGGTTTAACCTGACTTTAGGCCACTGGGCAGGGACAACGACAATCTCGGCACCCCTTAAGGCAAGAGACCTTGCAAGCTCAGGGAACCTGATATCAAAACAGAGAATAACGCCAATCTTTCCTATTGAGCTATTAATAACTTCAGACCTGTTTCCCCGCTTAAAGTAGTAGTCTTCTCTAAGAAGCGGGAAGAGGTGGATTTTTCTGTATTTACCTATTACCCCTTTTTTCCCTTCCATTGTAAAAGCAGTATTGAAAAAATCTGAGCCTTCTTGCTCAACCGTTGACCCGATAATTGTCATGCCGTAAGCCCGCGCTATATTATCGAGTTTATCAAGAACAAGTGGTGTTTGATCTGCTATTTTTTCTAAATTTTTGAAGTCATAGCCACAAATCCACATTTCGGGTAAAACAGCCAGGCTGACCCCCTCCTGCGCCAATTTTTCTATCTTTTTCAAAGCGCGGATTAAATTCCCTTGAGGGTCGCCTAATTTTATCTTAAGCTGGACAGCGGATACAATTATTTTTTTATTTTCCTTCATATTCTGTTGCTTTATTTTAAATATTTTCTATATTCCCTATATTCATAACAGGCAAAAGTCAATGCTAATGCATTTAGTTATGTAATACTTAGGTTATGGGGGCTGAGGGTAGGGGAGGCTTTAGCCTCCCAATTATGGTTCGCTGGTCCGACGAGCTTCACCATGCTTACCATGAATCACCCTGAACCTACTGAGGAATTAAGGGCGACTAAAGTCGCTCCTACCCCCATTTGCTCATAGCTATTTATTATGTATTTAGGTTTAGATTTATTACTTTCTCCTGATAAAAAAATTTACCTTTCAGAGGTCAATATTGGACTACCTGGCGGAGCTTTTGAATATGATATAGCTCATAAAACAATTTTTGGTGAGCCGTCAGACGTTTTTGAAAAGATTGAAGAGAAATCTCAAAGATATTTTAAGAAGTCTTTCAGGGATTATATACATTCATTGCCCTTTATAGATGAGCTGAAAGAGTTCAAGCTCTTTCTTGATAGGGAAAGGTCCCTGCCTTTGAAACTTAATCCTGTACTGAGGCTTGAGGACAAATGGGTCCAATACCAGCTTCTAAATAAAAAAATCCAAATGCCCTATACGGAAATATTTAATTCAGATGACCCGCAGCAGATAGAAAAATTCAAAAAAAAGTTTGGGGGAATTTCTTTAAAGAAAAGGACCGGAAGATGGGGAAAGGGGTTTGAAGTCGTAAAAGATGGAAATTTTTCTAAAGCAGTGTATGATGTCCCTTATCTCATTCAGGAATATATTGTCTCTAAAGTAAATCATTATCTTTTCTCAATCAGGGTTGTTTCCTTTGAAGGTGAGTTTATCTGCATGAACGGAGACCTCTCAACAGCCCATGATTCCAAATGGCGGTATGTGGTTTTTATTGAAGAGGGAAAAGAGGTCTCATTAAAAGACGACCCTTTTGAGATTGTGGACTTTGGAGGAATTTCCTGGGAAGGTGAGGTCTGGTATGATGGAAAAATACCGGAGCACCAGAAGCTCAACCTCATTGGAGACAAGGTAGCTAAGACCATTCTTTATCTGCCCTCTGAAATAATCTTTAAGGTAAAGAAAATAGCTGAAGATGTTGGAAAGATATACATGAACCTTGACTTTTCAAAACTCCCGCAAGCGTGGTTTGAGAAATAAAATTAAAAATCAAAAATAAAATATCAAAATGACATACCATAATTTTGATGTCTGAACTTTGATTTTTGATTTATTTACACACTGAGGAACTCATACACTTCCTCAGCTCTCATTTTAATTACTTCCTTTATTGAATATTTCTCCAGAGCCTTTTTAGCAGCCTTATAGCCGAGATAATAATCCTCTCTTCCGGGTGAGCCTTTTTTTAATGATGACGGCCTGTAAAACCTGAAAAGGTTTCCTTTTTTGTTTTTAATCTTGTCAATTGTTTCGTAAATCTCATCGAAGTGTTTCTCGCACCAGTTGTAAGCCCTCTCACCGTAAAAGAGGTATTTCCTTGGCAGGAAATTTGGGAAGAGGCATTCAGAGAATGCAGTTGCAATTCCCTCTCCCATTGCATGTTCAACAAATGGGGTAATTGACAGCAGCTTCATATGGTTCATTTTTATATTGCCGTTGTAGGCTTCCATGACTCCGGGTGAAGTGTCCCTTGCAGCGTGTCCAATCTCATGGGCAGCTACAAGGTCGAAATACTCCTGGCGGTCTTCAGGGTAATCAAGTCCTATGTAGATATGAGGGATGCCGTTGTGGTAAACCGTCACACCGTCAACCACTCCGCCAAGAGTGAAGAAAAGGTTTATACGGGCTGGGATTTTTCTGCCAACAGCAGCCTCAGCCTTCTTTACAGTCTCATGCACCCTCTCAGGATATCTCCAGTCATCAAGCCTTTTAAAAATATCTTTATAAGGTGAGAGGCTGGTTTTTTTAAAGAGAGATTTTATTCCGGCCTTCCACAGGAAATTGAGTTTCATCAAAGGTTCAAGGTTTTTCTTGTTTGGGTCCAGATAGAATTTTTTAAAATCCTCCCAGTTATGCTCATAACCGGAGCTTTCACAAAACTTTTTAAAACCCTCTGCAAGATTAATAACCTCAGCCATTCCTTATCAACCTATAACTAATGACTAATTGATTGCACTAATAACTTATAACTTTTTTAAAAAGTTTAAACAGTTCTCACTTTTCTGCGACGTTAAATACCTGAACCATAAGCATCCTAAGCTCCCTGAGCACCTGAGCTTGTCGAAGGGTCACACTTTCCCTTTTTGACAGAAATAAATTCTCTTTTAAATTCTTAAAAATTAATTACCCCGCCAAGGTAGTAATGCAACCCCTGTTCGTCAATAGATTTTTTATTTCAGGAATGGTATTTGAGACTTCTGATATAAACTATATTTTGCCCTGATTTACTAAAAATATCCTGTAATTCTTCCTTAAACCTGTATAATCTAAATTATTTTTAAGAAATCTCTTGACAAAAGCCGGGAAGTTATTAGATTGTATAATGCAACGTAGATATTTTCTTAAGCTTGAGGAAGCTATAAAGCTGGTTCTTTTGAGGAGCAGGGGAAGATTAAAAATCAAAAATATAAAATCAAAATTATTGAAGGAGGAGAAGAAATGGAGAAAAAGTCAAAAAATACTGGTTGCTGTTCAGGCGGGTCGTGCGGGATGCCTATGTCAGGCAAAACTGTAAAAGAGATTGTGAAGGAGCAGTATTCAAGCCTTGTAAAAGATGAGGGGTTAAAGGAAAAAGCTAAGAAGAAGGGGAAAAGCGAATATACAAAAGCGATAGGCTATAAAGATGATGAACTTAAGGAGATTCCAATGGATGCAGTAGAATATGCCTTTGGCTGCGGGAACCCACTTTCTTACGCACAGGTAAAAGAAGGGGATATTGTTCTGGATTTAGGGTCAGGAGCAGGGATTGATGTTCTGCTTGCTTCTAAAAAAGTGGGGAGAAAGGGGAAGGTAATCGGTATTGATATGACGCAGGAGATGATAGAGAAGGCAAGAGCCAATGCAGAGAGGTTAGGTGCAGACAATATTGAATTCTGCCAGGGGGAAATTGAAAATATCCCACGTGAGAATGAGAGCGTTGACTGGATTATCTCTAACTGCGTGATAAATCTTTCTCCTGATAAGAAAAAGGTTTTTAGCGAGGCTTTTCGTGTTTTAAAGCCCGGTGGAAAAATGCTGATATCAGATATTGTTACAGAGGATTTACCTGAAGAAATAAAGAACAGCTTAATGGCATGGGTTGGGTGTGTTGCAGGAGCGATGAGAGAGAAGGATTATTTAGATACAATTAAAAAAGCAGGTTTTAAGAATGTAAGAGTTGTCGGGAAGTTTACATTTGAAGCTGATGCAGTTAAGGGAATGATGGAAGATTGCAGCACGGGAATCCCTGATTCATTAAACGAAATTTATAATAAGTATAAGGATGAGATTAACGGCAAGGTAGCAAGCATAAAAGTATTTGCGGAAAAACCAATAGGATAAGGGGTCAAGGGATCGGTGGGGTTAGAGTGAAGATCAAATCCCCTCTCACTCCCCTTTCCCCTGCCTGCCGGCAGGCAAGTAAAGGGGGGATTTTTAACTCTTCGAATCCTAAAATATTTCTGCAATTCATCCTGAGAAAATTTTATATTCTGAAAATTCTTTAGTCAAACAAATCCAATAATATTAGAAGGGCGACTAAAGTTGCCCCTACCCACTTGCACTTGATTGATTATCAAAAAATCTGTGTAATCTTTTTCAAATCTGCGGAATCATTTCTTAAAATTCCTTGACAATGATAGAGGTTTTTCTTATTTCTATTAAAAAACAACAATCTATTTTAAGGTGGTTTTATGAAAATATTTATAGATACTGCAAATATTGAAGCAATAAGAGAAGCAAATGACCTTGGCATTATTGACGGTGTCACAACAAACCCGTCACTGGTAGCCAAGGAGGGGAAGGATTTTAAAGAAATTATTAAAGAAATATGCTCCATCGTAGATGGTCCGATAAGTGCGGAGGCTGTAAGCCTTGATTGTAAAGGGATAATAAGTGAAGCAACTGAATTAGCTAAAATTCATAAAAATGTTGTTGTCAAAATTCCCATGATAAAAGAGGGGTTAAAGGCTGTGAAGGTACTCTCAAAAGAAGGTGTGAAGACAAATGTCACTCTTCTCTTTTCACCATCTCAGGCGCTCCTTGCAGCAAAGGCAGGTGCAAATTATGTATCTCCTTTTATCGGGCGGCTGGATGACATCAGTCATTTAGGAATGCAGATAATTGAACAGATCAGGACAATATATGACAACTACGGGTTCGGGACAGAAATCATAGTGGCAAGTATCCGTAATCCTCTTCATGTCGTAGATGCTGCTCTTGTGGGTGCCGATATTGCTACGATACCCCCTGCAGTAATTGACCAGCTTTTCAAACACCCTCTTACAGACATAGGGATAGAAAAGTTTTTAGCTGACTGGAAAAAGGTCCCAAAAAAATAGGTTAAGAGAGGTAAAGTAATGCCTATATTTGAATTTCAATGCAGTGATTGTCAGGAGGAGTTTGAGAAACTTGTATTCAACCAGGACAATCCTGTCGAATGTCCCAGGTGCCATAAAACAAATGTCGTGAAGAAGATGTCTGTCTGCGGATTCTCAAGCGGCGGGAAGTTTACTCCCTCATCAGGGGCTTCCGGCTGCAGTTCCTGCACATCTTCAAGCTGCTCGACATGCAAGCCAAGTTGATTAGTTAGGAGGGTTCGAGGATTCAAGGATTCGAGGGTTCAAGAGAAATTTAAAGATCAAAAATCAATTTTTTGGTATTTGATTTTTGATTTTATTCTACTTGAATCTTTGATTCCTGGAACTCTTGGACTTTTTTTATACCGTCCATTTAGGAGATAAATTTCAGCAGTGTTTCTTGAAAAGATAATTGAGTATAAGAAGAAAGAATTAGAAACCAAAAAGAAAAGCCGTCCATTAAGCGGACTAAAGGGCTTAATGGATAAATGCTACCCTCCACGAAGGTTTAAAGCCGCCATCTCAGGAAAAAATTCTGCCAAAGAAAGTAAAGGATCGAAGGTTATTGCAGAGGTAAAAAAGGCTTCACCATCTAAGGGAGTCTTGATTGAAGATTTTAATCCAGTAAGGCTTGCTCTCACATACCAGGAGAATGGTGCAGCAGCTATTTCAGTCTTAACTGATGAGCACTTTTTCCAGGGTAGTCTCAACCATCTTCATCTGATTGCTAAATCAACAGTAGCCCCAACGCTGTGCAAAGACTTTATTTTTGATGAATACCAGGTGATTGAAGCACGTGCTTACAGGGCTGATGCATTCCTCCTGATTGCCGCAATTCTTGATAAGGAGAGGTTGAGAGATTTCAGGATTCTTGGAGAAGAGCTTGGGATGGATGCACTGGTAGAAGTGCATACAATGGCAGAACTTGGAAAGGCGCTCGCAAGCGAAGCTGAAATTATTGGAATTAATAACAGGGATTTGAATACCTTCAATGTTGATATTAAAAGGAGCCTCGAAATATCAAGCCAGATTCCCAAAGGAAAACTTATTGTGAGTGAAAGCGGGATATCTTTAAGGAAAGATATAGTTGAGCTTGAACAGGCAGGGATTAATGCCTTTTTAATTGGAGAAGCACTCCTTAAATCTCCTGATATAGGCGGGAAGCTGAGAGAGCTGATAGGTTAGAAGACAGTAGGCTCTGAACGGTAGCCGCAGGCGTTCGACCGAGCTCGCGTCGAAGTCTTTAGCCTGCGATCAGATAAACGCAACCTAAAGGTTGCGGCTACCAACTATGACTATCGAGTCTACAGAGCATCTTCGCCTCTTTCACCTGTTCTTATCCTTACAGCTTCTTCAACCGGCAGGACAAATATTTTCCCGTCCCCGATTTTCCCGGTATGAGCTGCAGAGGCAATTACTTCCAGGGCTTTTTCCAAAAGATTATCAGGGATAATTATTTCAAGCTTCACTTTTGGAAGAAAATCTACAACATACTCCGCCCCACGGTAAAGCTCGGTATGGCCTTTTTGCCTGCCAAAGCCCTTTACCTCAGTAACTGTTATCCCCTGTACGCCGATTGTCCCTAACTTTTCCTTGACCTCGTCAAGCTTAAAAGGTTTGATAATCGCTTCTATTTTTTTCATAGTCACCCCCATTAAAGCGAAAAATGTAAAGCAAAAAGCGCAAAACTAATTAACTTTGCACTTTGATCTTTAAACTTTGAACTTACTTATATACCTTTACCCTGTAAAATTTCCGTTTTCCTACCTGGATTAACAACTTCCTGCCTGCGGCAATTTCCATCTCTTCATCTGTAATCTTTTCTCCGTCAATCTTGACTGCTCCCTCTTTGATTTTCCGCCTTGCCTCAGAGGTTGAAGGCAGAGCATTGATGGTTTTGAGAAGTTTCCCAATCCATAAAGGCTTTCCATCCTCACATTTGACTTTAAACTCCGGCATCTCTTTCGGGACTTCCTTGTGTCTGAACTGGCTTAAGAAATCCTCTTCAGCCTTCCTGGCAGCTTCAAGGCTGTGAAACCTTGCAACAATCTCCTTTGCCAGCTTCTGCTTTGCCTCCATGGGATGAACTTTACCTGCCTTTATATCCTCAAGCTCCTCCTTTGAGACGTCACTTAAAAGCTCATAATATTTGAGCATCAGCTGGTCTGAAATTGACATCAGCTTCCCGAAGATTTCCTTTGGGGTTTCTGTAATACCTACAT
>MGDB01000133.1:0-117 GCA_001790645.1 Candidatus Schekmanbacteria bacterium GWA2_38_11 | reverse complement strand
CTCAAGGAGAGACATGGTTATTATGACCTGAGGCTCCTGATTAAAGGATCGCTGCAGGTCCCTTCCTACAAGGAGGTTAAACTTCTGGTCTGTGCCGCCAAGTTCTACATCAGCCTT
>MGDB01000132.1:14764-15152 GCA_001790645.1 Candidatus Schekmanbacteria bacterium GWA2_38_11 | reverse complement strand
TCTCTACTCCTCCGCCATTTGCTTCAGAGGCGAATCTGCATATTTGCATTGAATCAGTCACTGCTGCCCTGTGCTGGTAAAGGATTGCCGGAGCAGCTTTTACATAGGAGGTTGTTTTCATAACCTCTTTTGAGCCAAAAAGTTTTTCAGCCTCTTCCGGTGTATAGGGACTTCTCCCGGGAGTCTCTGTTGGTACTCTTCCCCGTAAATGATCGCACCCTCTTGTTGATGTGGCAAGGCAGAGCCCCAGTCCCTTTAAGACCCTCACCTCAATTGAACCAAAACTCATACCTTTTGAGTGGCTAATAAATTTTTCCGCACCTCTTCCAACTCTCTTTGCAGCCTTTACAACACCGTCTGCAAGGATATCTCCGAAGCCCTCTCTCTT
>MGDB01000132.1:9445-14742 GCA_001790645.1 Candidatus Schekmanbacteria bacterium GWA2_38_11 | reverse complement strand
ATTACTGCTTCGTAATTGCCCCAGGTAAGTTCGATGCCGTCTGTGTCTTTGGAGGTTATTATACCTCTTCCATACCAGTCCATGACCATCCCGATCATTGTTCCGCAGGCAAGGGAATCAATCCCGTACTGGTTGACAAGGTTATTAATCTTAAAAATTGAGGGGAGATAAGCATTGTAGCATGAAGGACCAAAGGGAGTAAAGCAACCCTCTTCAATCTTATTCCCCTTTTCACCCTTGTAGGGGCCGTCCTTTACCTCATATTTTTTACTGCACGCAATGGGGCATTTGTAGCAGGCCTTGGAGCCTGTGTAAAATTCATTTGCAATAAGCTCAGGGTTAAACTTATCAGCACCCTCCCATCCCCCTGTTTGAGAGAAATTCTTAAGCGCCAGAATACCAATCCTGTTGGTTGTTCCTGTACCACCTGCACCGCCATACTTTTTGATAATCTCTGCAAGCTTTGTTGAGGCAGCCTTTTTATGAAGCTCCTTTGCAAGCTCATTGAAACGGTCAGGCTCTGCGAGTTCAACTTTTCCAGTCCCCCTCACTGCCAGAGCCTTTAAATTCTTTGACCCCATTACAGCCCCGATACCGCACCGTGCAGCAGCCCTCTCCTCATGCATGACTGAAGCAATGAGGACTTTGTTCTCCCCTGCCTGGCCGATGGAAGCAACTCTTACTTTCCCGTCAGCAAGCTCTTCCTTTATGAGCCTATCAGTTTCCAGGGTGTTATTGCCCCAGAGCTTTTTTGCTTCGCGTATTTCAACCTTGTCATCTTTTATAAAAATGTAAACCACTTCAGGAGCCTCCCCTTCAATTATCACATGGTCATAACCTGCAAGCTTAAGTTCAGGTCCGAAGAAACCGCCGGCATTTGCATCACCGAGAATTCCGGTCAGGGGAGACTTTGCAGTTACAGTGAACCTCGCCACTGCAGGGGCATTTGTCCCTGAGATTGGGCTTGCACCAAAGATCAGTTTATTCTGGGATGAAAGAGGATTTGTAGCAGGTCCTGTCTCGTCATAGAGAATTTTTGAATTTATTCCCCTACCGCCAATAAAATTTGCTCTTATCTTCTCAGGCAAAGGTTCTTTATTTATTTTCCCGGTTGATAAATTAACTCTTAAGATCGTGCCGGAGTCTGGTTTCATAAGATGTTCCTTTATTTAAATGGCAAATAAGAAAATCCAAATTATCAGCTATAAGCCTTCACAATCCACTCGCTCTCAGCTCCTCAGCTCTGCCTCTAATCTCTTGTTAAGTTCACTTATTATATCGAGCCGCACCCTGTCAACCTCTTCATCTGTCAGGGTCCTTTTTGGGTCGCGGAAAATTAATGAGAAAGCCATGCTCTTTTTCCCCTGTGGGATCTGGCCTCCCCTGTAGAGATCAAAGATACTGACCTCTTCAAGAAGTTCTCCGCCCACTTCCTTTATTATCTTCACTGTTTCTTCATAGGTAACTGATTCAGGAAGTATTATAGCAATATCCCTGTAGGAAGGCGGGTTTTTTGGAATCAGTTTATATACAGGTTTATCTTTTATATCAGAGGCTAAATCATCCAGGATAATTTCAAATACAACAACCGGCTGGCGGAATTCAAATTTTTCTCTGATATCAGGATGAAGCTCGCCTAAAAAACCAATGCACTTTTCATTCTGGCAGATATTTGCAGATTTTCTTTTATCAAGAAAACCAGGCAGTCCATGTTCCTCATCTTCTTTCTCACTCATCTGGAAAGTAACAGGAATTAAAAAGAAATTTGAAACCGATTCTATTATCCCTTTTACGTCATAAAAATCTGTCTGGCGTTTTACATTCATCCACGACTTCTGTTCCCATTCTCCGGTTGCAAGGCCGGAAAAATATGTTTTTTCACGAGGCAATTCATTCGGAGCAGTGCTGAAAAAAACTTTTCCTATTTCAAAGATCTTAAGGTCTGAGACAAACCTTTTTATGTTCAGCGCCAAGTTCTCTACGAGTTCCGGTATCAATGTGGTACGCAGTATATTCTGTTCCTCGCTTAGAGGGTTTTTTATTTTTACTGCTCTGCGAAGCGGGCTTCCCTCTCCTATAAGGAACCTGTCAAATATCCTGTCATCTATGAAACTGTAATTGATTACCTCAAAGAAACCCCAGCCTGTCATTATGTTTTTTATCTGGTCAGCTACAGGGGTCTCCCCAAATTCCGTCACACTGGAAAGCTTTACAGGGGGATAAGTAACAGGAATATTGCTGTAGTCAAAAATTCTTGCAACCTCTTCTATAATATCAATCTCTCTCTCAAGATCAGGACGGTAAGAGGGCACTGTGATTTTCATGTTCCCTCCTTGCTCCTTACTGATTGCTATCCCAAGTTTTTCAAGGATATCTCTTACCTTCCCAGGAGAGACTTTTACTCCCAGGATTTTTTCTATCCTGTCACTTCGAAGCAGTACTGTTTTTCTTGAAATCTTTTTTGGATACTCATCAACAATTCCTTTTGTAACCTCACCCCCGCACATCTCCTGCATAAGTGCAATGGCTCTCTCTGATGTATACTTTAAAATATCAGGGTCTGCTCCGCGCTCAAACCTGTAAGATGCCTCCGTAGAAAGGCCAAGATATTTTGAACCACGCCTTATGTTGACAGGGTCAAAATATGCGCTTTCAAGCAGGACATTTTTTGTGCTTTCAGATACCTCAGAGTTTTCCCCACCCATTATTCCTGCAATGGCAATCCCTTTTTCACTGTCAGCAATAAGAAGAGTATCCTTTTTTAAAGCTCTCTCAACACCGTCAAGTGTCTTAAACTTTTCTCCGCTCCCTGCACATCTTACAACAATCTTTTTCCCCCTTATGAAGTCAAAGTCAAACGCATGGAGAGGATGCCCGAATTCCATGAGCAGATAATTGGTTATGTCCACAACGTTATTTATTGACCTGACTCCAACTGCCTTTAGTCTCCGCTTCATAAAGGACGGCGATTCTCCAACTCTCACTCCCTGTATGATTCTTGCAGTGTACCTCGGGCAGAGGTCAGGCTCTTTTATTTCTATAGAAACCAGTTTTGCTGTATCAAGCCCTGACTCTTTAAGCTTTATCTCTGGCAGGTGCAAAGGGTTTCCTGTAATTGCTGATATCTCCCTTGCAAGGCCAAATACGCTAAGGCAGTCCGGCCGGTTAGGTGTGGGACTGAGCTCGAACACAACATCTTCAGCCTCAACGAGTTCAGGCACTGGTTTTCCAATTGCCTGATTTTTTGGAAGCTTGATTACTCCTTCTGAATGGTCAACAAGTCCCAAATCCTGCTCAGAGCATAAAACCCCGCTTGATTCAATTCCTCTGAATGTCTGCGCAGTGACTGTGATTCCAGTAGGAAGCATTGTCCCCTTTGGTACAACAGGAACAACCATTCCCTCTTTTATGTTTGGTGCAGCAGTTACTATTTTTAAAATCTCTCTTCCGATATCTACCTGGCAGAGAAATAGGTTCCCCTCACCCTGGAGTTTTTCTAAAGAAAGAATCTTTCCTGCGATTATTTTCTCAATGCCTTTAGCAAAATAGGAAATACTCTCAACTTCGGTTCCAGTCATTGTAAAGGCATTTGCCAGCTCTTCAGGAGAAAAGTCAAAATCCACATACTCCTTAAGCCATTTTAAAGTCGCTTTCATTTAAAAAATTCCTTAACGGCAATCAACCGTAGGGCAAGGCTTCAGCCTTGCTTTTATGCCTGCCTGCCGGCAGGCAGGCAACCCTAAAGGGTTACCCTACATTCTTAAAAATCAGAACTGTGTGAGAAATTTCATGTCGTTTTCAAAAAAGAGCCTTATATCGTCTATCTGATATCTCAGCATTGTGATTCTTTCGATTCCCATGCCGAAGGCGTATCCAGTATATTTTTCATCATTATATCCAACCCTTTTAAAGACGTCAGGGTCCACCATCCCGCAGCCAAGTATTTCTATCCATCCTGTATTTTTGCAGATCCTGCATCCCTTCCCCTTGCAGATAACGCATGCAATATCCACCTCGGCGCTCGGCTCTGTAAATGGAAAAAAGCTCGGCCTGAACCTCAATCCCACTTCGCTGCCAAACATCTTGTGGATAAATGTCTCCAGCGTCCCTTTAAGGTCTGCAAAAGTAATCCCTTCATCAACATGGAACCCCTCAACCTGGTGAAACATAGGAAGATGGGATATGTCTGCATCGCGGCGATAGACCTTGCCCGGCGCAATGATCTGGACCGGAGGTTTCTGCTTTAAATAAGTCCTTATCTGTACAGGAGATGTATGGGTCCTTAAAAGGACTTCATCAAAGATATAAAAAGTGTCCTGCATGTCCCTTGCAGGATGGTCCTTTGGAATATTCAGTGCTTCAAAATTATAATAATCAAGCTCTGCCTCAGGGCCCTCTTCAATATGGAACCCAAGGCGCAGAAAAACAGAGGTCACTTCATCAAGCGTCTGGGTCACAGGATGTCTTTTGCCAAGCCGCAGCGCTCTGCCTGGAAGAGAAATATCGAGAATGTCTTTATTGAACTTCTCCTGCTTTTCTATCTCCTTCAGGTAACTGATTTTCTCATCCAGGGCTTTTTCGATCGAGCTTTTGACCTCATTACCAAGTTTTCCTGTCTCAGCTCTTATTTCTACCGGGAGATTTCTCAACTCCTTTAAGATACCCGTAAGTTCTCCTTTTCTCCCTAAATATTTTACCCTGATATTATCAAGCTCGGAACTGGATTTTGCTCGGCGGATTTCTTCAAGTGCGTTTGAGGCTATTAAAGAAAGTTTCTCTTTCATAGATTCTTCAAATCTTGATTACAGAGATTTACATTAGATTACACAGATTAGATTTTTTTGAAAAATCAATGTAATCCTTATTTAATCTGTGTAATCATAATTGATTTTAAATCAGCGGGAGAAGAACTGGAAAGCCCAAAAAAAGCATATCCGCAAAAAAACCTAAGCCAAATTACTTTTAGCGATGGAAACTACTTCGGTAAAAGCTGCCGGGTCTTTTATTGCAAGCTCTGATAAGCTCTTTCTGTTTATTTTTATATTGGCTTTATTCAAACCGCATATCAATTTGCTGTAAGAGATTCCATTAAGCCGGGCCGCCGCATTTAACCGGATGATCCAGAGGCTCCTGAAATCTCTCTTTTTGTTTTTACGACCAATATAAGAATAAGCCAGGCTTTTGAGAATCTGCTGGGCTGCTATAGTATAAGCCCTGCTTTTTGACCCAAAGTAGCCCTTGGCCATTCCCAGTAATTTTTTTCTTCTTCTTCTGGCTTTAAAACCACGTTTCGCTCT
>MGDB01000132.1:860-9414 GCA_001790645.1 Candidatus Schekmanbacteria bacterium GWA2_38_11 | reverse complement strand
TTTCTGTCACAAAATCACAAAGTTTGCTTTATAACTTCCTCCCCCCTTGATGGTGGAGGCTAGGTGGAGGTGATGGTTCGACAAGTTCACCATGATTCATCCTGAGCCTGTCGAAGGACACCCTCCCCTTCATCCCCTCCCATCAAAACAAGAGAGGGGAGAATTTTACATACCTTAAATCTTAGGTAGGGACAGCCTTCATAGCTGTCCATTCTTTGGACAGAGATAAGCCCTGTCCCTGCTGCATTGTCAGGCATAAGGCAGAAGCCTTTTGATGCGCTTCTCATCTGCCTTGGAAACAAGCGGGTTCTTTCTTAATTTTCTCTTGCGCTTCGCGCTTTTTTTAGTAAGTATATGACTGGCATAGGCACTGTGGCGTTTCAGTCTGCCGGTACCAGTCTTTTTAAACCTCTTGGCAGCACCTTTTTTTGTTTTCTGTTTTGGCATAAAATTTATTAAATTAAAAAATTTATTTAATAATCTGGTTTCAAAAAAAGTCAAGAAAAAATATTTTTTAAACTTACCTTGAAACTTCTCTTACTGCTTCGGGCTTAGGATCATGGTCATATTGCTGCCTTCCATCTTTGGCGGCTGCTCAATCACGCTGATATCCTTCACGGCTTCAGCAATCTTTTCTAGCATCTCTCTGCCCATATGCGTATAACTCAGCTCTCTTCCATGGAACATGATAATTACTTTTGCTTTATCACCTGCCTTCAAAAACCTCTCAACATGTTTGGTCTTGAATTCAAAATCATGCTTTTCTGTCTTGGGGCGTAACTTGACTTCCTTGACATGGAAAACCTTCTGTTTTTTTTTGGCATCATGGGTTTTCTTTTTCTGCTGGAACGTGAATTTCCCATAGTCCATGATTTTGCATACCGGCGGATTTGCGGTCGGCGCAATTTCTACAAGATCCAGTCCCTCTGTCTGAGCCATCTTTAAAGCCTCTGACGGAGGAACAATCCCAAACAGCTTGCCATCCGATGAAATCAGCCTTATTTCTTTTCCAATTATTTTTTCATTAATCCTTACTCTTTTAATTATATCCCCTCACCTCCCGGTATTAACCTCTTTTGTTTAACATCTTCGTTAATCATTTTCATTACTTTTTCAAGGCTTATCTGACCTAAATCCCTTCCGTCTCTCAATCTTACAGCAACGGTCTCACTGCTTGCTTCCCTGTTTCCTGCTATAAGGAGATAAGGAATTTTTTGAAGCTGGGCCTCCCTAATTTTAAAGGAAATCTTCTCATTTCTTGTATCAAGCTCACACCGCAGTCCTTCATCCGCAAGCAGAGACCTCACCTTATCACCATACTGATCTACTGCATTGGTAATTGTCAATACCTTTGCCTGGACAGGTGCCAGCCAGGTCGGGAAGGCACCTGCAAAATGTTCAACCAGTATCCCAATAAACCTTTCCATTGACCCCAATATTACCCTGTGGAGCATTACCGGACGGTGAGGTTTTCCGTCCTGGCCTATAAATTCAAGTTCAAACCTTTCAGGCAACGTAAAATCGCACTGGATTGTTGCACACTGCCAAAACCTTCCAAGCACATCCTTCAGTTTAATATCTATCTTTGGCCCGTAGAAAGCTCCCTCGCCAACATTTGTCTCAAAATTAAAACTCTTTGCCTTAAGGGCCTGAGCGAGAGCTCCTGTGGCCCTTTCCCAGTCCTCATCAGTTCCGATTGCCTTCTCAGGTTTTGTGCTCAACTCCACCATATATTCAAATTCAAATATCTTCATTACGTAATCTACAAAATCAAGGATGCTTATTATTTCATCCTGAAGCTGGTCAGGGGTGCATAGAATATGGGCGTCATCCTGAGTAAATCCCCTTACACGCAAAAGCCCGTGGAGTACGCCGGACTTCTCATGGCGGTGCACTGTGCCAAGCTCAAAAAACCTCAAAGGCAGATCGCGGTAACTCCTGATCTTACTTTTATATACAAGCATATGGGAAATGCAGTTCATGGGTTTTATCCCGTACATCTGACCCTCTATTTCAGTAAAATACATCATTTCTCTGTAGTTGTCATAATGCCCTGATTGCTTCCAGAGGTCTAACTTCAATAGTGTCGGGCCAATCAGGATATGATAGCCTCTTTTAAGATGCTCCTTTCTCTCAAAGTCTTCAAGGGTTATCCTCAGGAGTGCCCCTTTCGGGTGATAGACCACCATGCCAGGCCCGATCTCGTCATAAATGCTGAAAAGCTCTAACTCTTTTCCAAGCTTCCTGTGGTCTCTTTTCCTTGCCTCCTCCAAATTTTTAAGATAAGCCTGAAGCTCTGAAAGTTCAAAGAAAGCCGTGCCGTAAATCCTCTGGAGCATCTGGTTTCTTTCGTCTCCTCTCCAGTAAGCGCCGGCTATGCTGAGGAGCTTAAAAGCCTTAACAAGTGAGGTCTCGCTTATATGAGGGCCCCTGCAAAGATCAGTAAAACTTCCCTGCTCATAAAGGGTAACTTCATCCTGTTTAATCTCTTCGAGGAGTTCCACCTTATAGCTCTCGCTTTTTGATTTAAAAAATTTTATTGCATCTTCTTTTGAAACTCTTTTCTTATTAAAAGTGAGCCCGTTTTTAATTATATCTTCCATCTTTGCTTCAATCTTTTCAAGATCCTCCGGAGTAAATGGCTTCTCCCTGTCAAAATCATAATAGAAACCATTCTCTATGGCAGGACCAATTGCGACTTTTGTTTCAGGATAAAGTTCCTTGACTGCCTGTGCCATTATGTGGGAGGTGCTGTGGCGGAGGATTTCAAGCCCTTCCGGAGAATTCCTGTATATTGTCTGTAAGGAAACGTCTTTCTGGACAATGCAGCTTAAATCTTCCGGAATACCATCAATTCTGCATGCAATGACGTCTCTCGAATTGTTTGAATTAATCGAGGAAAGAATTTCTTTAACTGATTTTCCCGACGGTATAGTATGCTTACTGCTGTCCTCAAAGGTGATTTGGATTTCTTTCATAGAATTTATTTTTTTCTTCCTTCTCTCCTTAAAAGATTTATGAAAAGCACAAGCTTTTCATAAATCTACTGATAGCTTATAGCCTATAGCTCTTAGAATCAAAAATTACTTTATTAATATTTCCTATTAAATACTACAAACTATAAGCCATAAGCTAATAGCTATAAGCTACAAGTGCTTTTAAAAAACATAGTTTTTTAAAAGCCATAGGCACGAGGGGTATCGAACCCCTGGCCTCTGCCGTGTCAAGGCAGCGCTCTACCACTGAGCTACGCGCCTGTAAATAATCTTTTTGGAGGTCTCTGATACCTCTGATTACACAGATTTGAAAAAGATTACACAGATTTTTTATAAAAATCTAATCTGTGTAATCTAATTTTAATCGCTGTAATCTCAACCCAGACTTTTTCAAAACTTTTTTGCAATATACTAAAGTGTTTTTAAAATGTCTATATTTTTTTGTTACCTGCTGATCAGGTAGCCGCAATAAATCAGACACTGGAGAGCATAAAAAGATATGCCTTTCTCATACTACGCTTCAATAAGAAATGCATCGCTCTGCTCTCTCTCATTCTCAACAGGACTATTGTTTCATCATAAATCCCTCATAGCAAACCAGAATAACTAATCGCCGGACAGCCTATATTCCTGTCCTTTAATTCTACTCAACACCATTCATTCCTCTTATTTTATTGAATAAAATCTCGTAATATTATCTAAAAAAATAACCATAATTCCTGGACATTTCTGGTATGAATTCATATACATTTTTACAAAGTGTTAAACATATGTAAAAGAATGTAAATTTGCTTGACTGGTTTGATTTTTTGAATCAGTATTTTTACATAGATAAAATAACATAAAAACTTGACGAAATCTAATTAGTTTGATATGTGAACATATATTCAATTAAGCAGGTCTTTAAAAAACCTGGTCTTAGTGAACAATTACAAAAAAGTATTTTACGATTAAAAGCGAGGTTAGCACAATGAAGGAGAAGCATACTATATTTTCATTAGGAAAAGCATCAAAGAGCTGGATAGCATTTGCAATAATAGCGCATTTGTTTATTGCTGCCACTACTGTGGTATTTTTTGACCGCATCGGTTATGTCGTAGATGCACTCATGACGCATGTCCTTACCAAAAAAACATTTATTGAAACCGTGAACATCATGTTTCTCGTATTCCTTAGCAGGCTCATTTTTTCCTGGCTTGCCAATAGATCTGTCTATGAAATCTCCACAAAAGTAAAGGCAGGAGCAAGGGACAAGATTTATTCAAAAATACTGGAACTTGAATTAGAATACAGAGACGTTAAAAAAACTGGCAGTATTGCAACCACAACTGTTGAAGGCGTCGAGCAGCTTGAGAGCATCTTTGGCCTCGTCATCCCCCAGGCTTTTTTAAGTCTGCTGATTCCTCTTGGACTCTACTTCTACCTTCGCAGGCTTAACAGTTCCATCGCCCTTACGCTGCTTGTTCTTGTAATCTTTATTCCAATAAGCATTATGATGGTCCGCGCATGGATAAAGAAAGTGACAAAGGCGCACTGGTTTTCATATGAAAATCTGCATGCTTTTTACCTTGACTCTCTCCAGGGTATAACGACGCTTAAGACTTTTGGCCTTGTAGGAAAACGGATGGAGGAGATTGGAAAGAGAAGCGAAAATTTCCGCAAAAGGACAATGGAACTGCTTCAAACCAACCTCACCTCTAATCTCTCCATGGACATTATTGCCATGTGCGGGACAGCAGTCGGAATAATGCTTGCCATCCGCTACACGCAGTCAGGAGACTTAACCATCGGCGCTGCAACCATAGTGGTTCTTCTTTCATATGAGTTTTTCCGTCCGCTGCGGTTACTCGGTTCCTATACACACATTGCAATGCAGGGAATTGCTGCAAGCAAGTCAATATTAGAAATCCTCAATAAGGACCCAAGCAAGCATGCATTAAGCAGGATGACCAGCAAGGCAAAACTTGACGGAAACTTTGATATTGTTTTCAAAAATGTTGAGTTCTCATACGGTCAGGACAGGAACCCTGTTCTTAAAAGTGTTAATTTTGAACTTAAAACCGGGCAGATTACAGCCCTTGTGGGGGAAAGCGGCTGCGGTAAGACAACAGTTGCCAATCTTATTACAAGGTTTTATGAACCAAGCGCAGGAGAGATCACCATTGGCGGCAAACCCCTGCATACAATCGACCCCATTGAAATCCGGAATAATATTTCAATGGTATCACAGAGGACTTATCTCTTCCATGGATCAATCAGAGAGAATCTCCTCATTGCCAAGCCTGATGCCACTGATGATGAACTGTACGAGACATGCAGGAAAGCCGGAATCCTCGACTTTGTGAATTCCCTGCCACAGAAGCTTGACGCTTCACTGGTGGAACAGGCTAAGAACCTCTCAAGCGGACAAATCCAGCGTATTTCCATTGCCCGTGCGCTTTTGAAGAACGCTCCCATCCTCATTCTTGATGAACCTACATCAAACGTTGATGCCGAGAATGAAGAAAAAATCCAGGCAACCCTTCAGGAAATTGCACGAACAAAGACAACGCTTGTCATTGCCCACAGGTTACGCACAGTCCGTGATGCACATAAAATAATCACTCTGCAGAAAGGAAAAGTTGCAGAGGTTGGAACACATAAGGATTTATTGGATAAAAAGGGAGTCTACGCAAATCTTATAAGGACGCAAAACCAGTTTGAGCCGGTAATAGTGAATTAAAATATAAAAATCCTAAAACATGGTCTTTGTTAATCCTTTGTAGGGCAACCCTTTAGGGTTGCTTTTTTTAGCCGCAAACGTGGTCCATGTTAATCAAGAAATTCATATGAGGTAGTTATGGAAGAAAAAAATAAAGAAACATCAATGTCACGGTTAAAGATTATTCTGCGCTTGTTCAAGATGGTTAAGCCCGTAAGGAAAGTGATGCTCTTTGCCATCTTCTTCGGGACTTTAAACCATCTCTCAAATATTGCTGTGCTCACATGGGGAGCCTGGCTGGTTTCTTCTTTCCTCATACCGGGGGCAATTCCTCCTGGTACGTTTGCTATCAGCCTGCTTTTTATCTTTGGCATTCTTAAAGGAGTAAGCGCCTATGTTGAACAGCTTGCTAACCACGAGGTAGCATTCCGCCTCCTCGCACATTTAAGGACCTCGTTTTACAAAGAGATTGAGCCCCTTGTTCCGGCTAAACTGCTTGATAAGCGAAGCGGCGACGTTATCTCAAGAATTGGCGGCGATATTGAAATAATAGAAGTATTTTTTGCCCATACCATTTCACCTGTAGCGATTGCATTCACTGTTTCTGTGTCAGTATTGATATTCCTTGGAATGTTTTGGTGGGTTTTACCTCTTGTGGTACTTCCGTTTCAGATCGTCCTTGGTATCCTTGTTCCTGTTTTCTGGGAACGCTATGTCAGGAAAAACGGCCAGAAGCTCCGTGCAGCCCTTGGAGATACCAATGCCTATCTTACTGACTCTTTGCAGGGGATTGAAACAATTCTTCTTTTCAACCAGGGTAAAAACCGCAGGGATGAAATCGGGAGAAAGGGTGATTACTTAAACAGTATCAAGAGGGGTCACTCCTCCCGCCAGGGATGGCTGTTCGGATTTGTTAATGGAACAATCCTTCTCGCAAACATAGCTACAATCGTTGTTGCCGTATACGGGTATTTAGGAAATCATATTGACATGCAGGGACTGATAGTGGTCACAGCATCATCAATCAGCGCCTTTGTGCCACTTTTCTCAGTGGCTGTAGTGTCACATTACTTGAGTGAGTCTTTTGCTTCTGCAGAGAGGCTCTTCAAGATGATTGACGAGAAGCCGGCTGTTGTTGACGCCCCGGACGCTACACCTGATCTGCCCAAAGACTTTGATATAACCTTCAAGAATGTTTCCTTTGCTTATAAGCAGAACGGGTCTAAAGTCCTTGATAACTTTTCCCTGTACATTCCTCAGGGTAAATCCATTGCACTTGTTGGTGAAAGCGGAAGCGGTAAGAGCACTGTCCTGAGGCTGCTCATGAGATTCTGGGACTTCAACGAAGGAGAAATATTAATAGGCAACAGGAATATAAAGAAAATATGCCAGAAATCCATTTACGATATTACTGCCCTTGTTGCGCAGGATTCGCATCTTTTTGATGCAACAATAAAAGAAAATATCGCCATCGGCAAACCCGATGCCACAATGGATGAAATCATTCAAAGTGCAAAACAGGCAAATATTCATGAGTTCATCTTGACCTTGCCCAAGGGATATGAAACGTCAATTGGAGAATTGGGAGATAAACTTTCAGGTGGGGAACGCCAGAGGATAGTAATAAGCCGTGTTCTTTTAAAGAACCCGCAAATTCTTATTTTTGATGAGCCAACATCTAACCTGGATTCCTTTAATGAAAATGCAATCCAGGAGACACTCAACAAGATCAGCAGAGACCGGACCGTCATCATTGTTACTCACAGGCTTTCTCTGCTTGCCAATGTGGATAAGGCTTATCGCCTCCAGGAAGGAAAGCTCAGTGATTTTGAAATCCCAAAAGCAGCAAGAAAAACTGCCTCAGCTTCTGCATGAAAAAATGTAGAAACAGGTCTTTAGACCTGTTAATTAACAGACCTAAAGGTCTATTTCTACGAGGAATTTAAGACTTAATTCAAAGATTGGATAGGCAGGATAACGCTATCTGCTAAGATCAGCAATAATTTTCATTATCTCTTCAACGACCTTGTCTTTTTCTATTTTCTTAATTTCCTTTGTCTTTCTCTCCCTTATCTCCACTTTCCCCTCTTTTAAGCTCTTCTCGCCGATTGTGATGCGGAGCGGGATTCCTATGAGGTCAGAGTCTTTAAACTTTACACCCGGTCTCTCATCCCTGTCGTCAAGCAAAACCTCAACGCCCTTATCCAGAAGTCCTTTGTAGATTCTTTCAGATATCTCGAGGGTCTCTTTGTGGTTCGTGTTAAGAGGAAGTATCAACACATGAAAAGGCGCTATCGGCATGGGCCATATTATCCCGTCCTCATCGTTATTCTGCTCGATGGAAGCAGCCATCGTTCTTCCAACACCTATGCCGTAGCATCCCATTATCATTAACTGCTCTTTCCCTTCCTGGTCAAGAAAAGTCGCTTTAAGGCTTTCGCTGTATTTTGTCCCGAGTTTGAAGATATGACCTACCTCTATTCCCTTTGTAAAAACAAGTCTCCCCGTACATTTCGGACACGGGTCATTTTCTTTTGAAACCCGTAAATCATAAAATTCTTTGACAGTAAAATCCCTGCCGATATTTACATTTATGTAATGCTTATCAAGAGAGTTAGCACCGGTAACAGAATTTGCCATCCATTTTACCGACCAGTCAGCCATTATCCTGATTCCTGAAAGCCCTACAGGTCCTGCAAAGCCCTTAGGTGATTTTGTCACCCTTTCAACCATTTCATCACCAGCAAGCTTTATCTCTTTGCAGCCTAAAACCTTTTTAAGTTTGTTTTCATTTATCTCACAATCGCCTCTTACAAGGGCTGCCACAGGCTCGCCACCTGCCTCGTAAATCAAGGTC
>MGDB01000132.1:0-748 GCA_001790645.1 Candidatus Schekmanbacteria bacterium GWA2_38_11 | reverse complement strand
GCTCTTCCTCCCCTCCATGCTTTGTGCCCCGTGCTCTATGCTCTTCCCCACCTCCAAGCCCTTTGCTCCCTGCCCCATGCTCTTCTTCTCCAATTTCCGCCCTCTCAATGTTAGCAGCATACTGGCATTTATCGCAGCTTGCTATTATCTCTTCTCCTGTATCTGCAAGGACCATAAACTCATGTGAGAAAGCCCCGCCAATAGTCCCTGTCTCTGCTTCAACGGGACGGAATTTTAGCCCACACCTCTCAAATATTTTACAATATGCTTCATGCATCTTCTGGTAGTTTACTTCTGCACCCTTATCATCTGCATCAAAGCTGTAGGCATCCTTCATTGTAAATTCCCTTGCCCGCATTATCCCAAACCTCGGTCGTATCTCGTCCCTGAATTTTGTCTGTATCTGGTAGAGGTTCAGGGGAAGCTGCCTGTAAGACTTTACTTCCTTTCTCACAAGGTCTGTAATCACCTCTTCATGGGTAGGGCCAAAGCAGAAATCCCTGTCACTCCTGTCTTTTATGCGAAGAAGCTCTTTGCCGTAGAGTTCCCATCTCCCGCTCTCAATCCACAGCTCTGAAGGCTGGATTGCAGGAAGCAAAACTTCCAAAGCCCCTGCCCTGTTCATCTCCTGCCTTATAATCTCCTCGATCTTCCTGATTACCCTGTATCCCAAAGGAAGGTAATTGTAGATACCGGCAGATAACTTCCTTATCATGCCAGCCCGAAGCATCAGCTTATGGCTTATGAC
>MGDB01000131.1:13664-13827 GCA_001790645.1 Candidatus Schekmanbacteria bacterium GWA2_38_11 | reverse complement strand
ATCTAAATATATATTTAAAACCCACCCTTCACATCCAGAGTAACAACCAGGAAATAATGAATAAATCAAAAGAGATTCTCGGGGATGAAAAAAATTCCCTTTTAACAGTAAAAAAACTTACTCAATGGGTAAGCGAGGAAATCAAGGATAAGCTTGTTGATTC
>MGDB01000131.1:0-13399 GCA_001790645.1 Candidatus Schekmanbacteria bacterium GWA2_38_11 | reverse complement strand
CTTCTTATAAACATCATAGGAAGAATCAGTGCTGAGGTTGGGGAATATAAGTGAAGGAGTTTTTCTTTCAGGAAATTCTCTTAATAAAAGGTAGCCGCAGGCTTTAGCCTGCGTTAAATAATGTAATCTATTTACAGAAAATTGCTAAATCTCGCAGGCTAAAGCCTGCGGCTACCGGTCTTTGATACTTTGACACACTGATACTCTGACACTGATAATAAAATTGTTGAAAGGTAGAAAATGGAAACATCTGATGAATCAAGAAAACAATTACTAGAAATAGTAAAAAGGGAGTCTGTGAGCAGAGGAGAATTCATTCTCGCATCAGGAAAGAAAAGTAACTATTATATAGATATGCGAAGGACTTCACTCCATCCGTTAGGAGCAAAATTAATTGGTGAAATAATTTTTGACAGAATAAAAAACCTGGATATTGACTGCATAGGCGGACCAACAATGGGTGCTGATCCCATTGTGAGTGCAGTATCTATTGCAAGCGCTTTATCCTCAAAACCGGTCCCAGGATTTTACGTGAGAAAAGAAGCAAAGTCACATGGAACAATGAAAATAATTGAAGGTATATTCAAGCCTGGAAATAGGGTTGTAATCGTTGAAGACGTAGTAACAACCGGAGCTTCAACTTTAAAAACAATAAAAGCAGTAGAGGTAGAAGGCGGGAAAGTAGTAAGGGTAATAGCCCTTGTTGACCGCGAAGAAGGTGGGAAAGAAAGTATTCAGAAAGAGGGTTACGAGTTTGAATCAATTTTTCAGAAAAGCGAGATTCTGTAGGATTTATAAACCGGCTTTCTTTTTCTTGTAATATTCAACTGCCTTTGCAATGCCGTCTTTCAAAGTCACTGTAGGCTTCCATCCTAAAACCTTTTTCGCCTTTGTTGCATCAAGGCAGATTCTGTCTATCTCACCAAGACGTTTTTCAGCATAAATTGGCTCGACTTCAACTCTCAATGCTTTTCTCACTGAATCAAAAATCTCAAAATCCGTGACCTCTTTACCCCATCCGAGGTTAACTATCTCGCCATCCCCTTTATCTACGGCGATCATGTTAGCCCTTACAATATCTTCAACAAACACATAGTCTCTTGTTTTTTTACCGTCACCAAATATCTTGGGAGTTATGCCTTCAAGCATTTGCTCTGTAAAAATTGCAACGACTCCGGCCTCACCATGAGGGTCCTGTCTTGGTCCATATACGTTTGGATATCTGAGGACAGTGAATCTTAACCCGTAGAGCTTATAATAGAGAGACAGATAATGCTCAAATACATGCTTTGTAATCCCGTACTGTGAAAGGGGATCAACGGTATATTCTTCAGTAACAGGGAAAACATTTGGCTCACCATAAACTGCACCGCCGGTTGAAGCATAAATTATTTTTTTGACTCCTACTCTTTTGCAGTTCTCAATGAGGTTCAAAGAACCCAAGACATTCACCTGGGCATCATAAATCGGGTCTTCAACAGATTTCCTTACATCCATCTGAGCCGCATGGTGGATTACAAGCTCAGGTTTTTCCCTGTCAAAAACATCCTTAAGCTTTTCATCTCTGATATCTATTTTATAGAACCTGGCTTTGGAATTAAGATTCCGTTCATATCCGGTTGAAAGATTATCAACTACAGCAACGCTACATCCTCTTTCAATCAAGGCATCAACGACATGAGACGCAATAAAACCTGCCGCACCGGTTACTAAAGTCTTCTTCACTTAAATATCTCCTTTAAATATTGTTTATAGGGAAAATTTAAATAAAATAACATATCCAATCTCGATAGACGGGGTTTTCCAACCCCATTTCTTGTGGGACAAGAATGTCCCGCCTATAGAATTTAATATATTAATATTGCTCATTATTTTTGATTTTTAATTTTATTATGATCTCCACTGCTTCATAAAGGTCAGAAACTATATAATCAGGTTCAACGCTCCATTTATCCCTGCTTAAAAGGGTTTCTTCTCCCCTTCCAGTTCTTACTAAAATTGTTTTTGAACCAACACTTGTCCCAGCCTCTATATCGCTTATGTAATCCCCAACTGTATAAGTCCTCTCAAGATCAATTCCAAAATCCTTTGAAGCTTTAAAAAACAGTCCTGGCTTTGGTTTTCTGCATTCGCAATTGTCATCAGGGCTATGCACGCAGTAATATACGGCCTCTATTTCTCCGCCGTAATCCCTTACTGCTTTTAAAAATTTCTGATTAACATTCTCAAGCTGTTCTAAAGTCATCAGACCTTTGGCAACTCCTGACTGATTAGAAACCACAATGACCTTAATTCCGTTCGCCTTGAGGAGTTTCAATGAGTTGAGAGAACCAGGAAGGAATTTGAATTCTTCCCAATTTTTAATATAATCTCCGAAAAGATTTTTATTTATAACTCCGTCTCTATCTATGAATACCACATCAATCAACTGATAATCTATCTCTTATTCTTGAAAAAATTATATGGCACAGGATCATATGTACATCTTCTATCTGCTGCATGTTATTGCTTTCAACCACAACACATATATTGCACAGATCCTTCATCTTTCCCCCTGTAAAACCTGTCAACCCTATTGTCAATGCTCCCTTTTCTCTTGCAAGCTCCAGGGCGTTGAGAATATTCTTAGAATTCCCGCTCCCGCTTAAAGCAAAAGCTATGTCCCCCTTATCAATAAAGTTCTCCATCTGCCGGGAGAATATAAATTCATAATCTGTATCGTTTGCCCAGGCAGTCATTAAAGGGACGCAGTCTGCGAGCGAATATACTTTAAATCTTTTACGACTCAAAGTCGTAACCCCTTTCCCCAAATCACAGGCAAGATGAGAAGAGGTAGCAGCAGAACCTCCGTTACCGAACAGAAATATCTGCTTCCTGTTATTGTAAGCATCAATCAATACATTTATAATCTTATCTACTTTTTCTACCGGTATTGAATCTAATATAGAGCTTACTGTTTTTAAATATTCCTTTATCTCTTTCATGGCATTAAATCTTTTACCATTTAATATTTGTCCTTGTGTTTACTTTGATTTTTTTATACTTTGCCATTTGGATTTCATTTGAGGTTTGACATTTGATATTTGTTATCTACCTATTTGATCCTCAAAAAGCTAAATTTCATTTGTTTATATTGAAAATAATCTTACTACCGTTTCTTTCAAACCCGAATTTAAGTTCCGGCAGATCCTTCAAGGCTTCCCTGAGGTTGTTCTGTTTTTCGTAAGGACAATAGAGAAGAATGAAACCCCCTCCACCAGCTCCGGCAATCTTTCCACCAAGGGCGCCTGCTTCAATGGCTTTTTTATAAAGCTTGTCTATGTATGAATTTGTTATTTTGCTCGCCAAGCTCTTCTTGTATTCCCAGCCCTTATGCAAAAGGCTGCCGAATTTTTCAAGGTCTCCGTCTTCCAAAGCCTTTCTGAGGTTGGATACCATTGCCTTCATTCCATTCAGAGTATCAAAAAAAGCATTAATATTTTTTCTCTGTTCTAATAAAACCGAACTCGAATCCCTTTTTTGCCCTGTATAAAAGAGAAGCAGATTTCTGTTTAAGTTATCCTTCAAATTTTCCTTAATTGTTATCTCCTCAAGAATCACTTTCCCGTTTTTTTTGAACTGAATTTCCCTCAGGTTCCCATAGGCTGCTATATACTGGTCTTGTTTACCGATGGGTTTTTTTAAGATGTCTATCTCTATCTCGCATGCCTCTCTTGCTAACTCTTCCTGCGTCTTCAGTATTCCCTGGTAGGCATACATGGCATTCAGCAATCCAACTGTTACGCTGCTGGACGATCCCAAGCCTGAACCTGTTGAAGGAATATCTGCCATCGTGGATATTTCAACCCCTCCTGTTATTTTAGTCTTCTTCAGCCCTTCTCTTACGAGGTCATGTTTTATTTGTTCCACCCGGTCTACAAGTTCTGTTACAGAATAACCAATACGGATTTTATTATCAAACCTCTTTTTAATAATTACATAGATATACTTATCAATAGCTGTGCTTATAACAGCTCCGCCATTAAAATTCCTGTAGTAATCGCTAAAGTCTGTTCCCCCTCCTACAAAACTAATCCTTAAAGGAGTTTGAGAGACTATCATATATAATTTTTCTCCATAAGAGATGCTAAAAAGGGTTTAAAATAAACTCAAAGTTCAAAATCCAAAAGTCTGCCGTCTGATTTTTGAACTTTGAGTTCGGCAATCTTTTCTACGACTTGACTCCTTGAATTCTGCAGATTTACATTGAAAATTATATTTTTAAATCTTATTCCTCAAGTCCTTTCCATTCTTTTTGAGCTTTTATATATTTTTCTTTCGTGCCTATATCAATCAAATACTCAGAAATTACAAAGCCAAACATCCTTTTAACTAATTTAGGAAGAATGTCAAACCCAAAATCGATTTTCTTTTTCTCCTGAGGGAAAAAAGAAAATATTTCCTGGCGTGCTAAATAAATGCCGGCATTAGCCATATTGCTCTTGGGTTTTTCCGGTTTCTCTGCAAAACTGATAACCATTCCGTCTTTGTCTAATTCTACAATCCCGCATTCTTTTGGAAATTCTGCCTTAAAAAGTCCTATTGTAAGGGGTTCATTATGTTTTTTATGAAAAGATCCCATTTTGCCAAGATTGACGTTAGTTAAATTATCTGCATAAAATATGAAAAACGATTCCTCGTCTCTGACAAAATCTTTATTATGAAAAATTGTCCCTCCACTCCCACGCAGCTCTTCTTCATAGACAGTCCTCACAGTAACAGCAAAGTGATTTTCCTTTAAAAAATTTATAACCACGCCAGGAAGATAATGCAGGTTAATCAAGACTTCCTGAATCTTATACTTATCACATAATTTCAGCCAGTAATATAAAAGAGGCTTACCTTTAATCGGGACTAAACATTTTGGTATAGCGTCAGTTATTGGCTTAAGACGAGTTCCAAAACCTGCTGCCAATAGGAATGCTTTCATCTATCTTGCGTTGTTAATAACTGATGTCTAATTTAAAGGGTCATTAAAATATCAAAAAAATTATGCAGATTTTCTTGCCTGAAGCCAGATCTGTGTAATCTATATTTAATCACTGTAATCATGAGATTATAAAATCTCATCTACTCAGCTTTTATCTGAAATGGAAATACCAGTAACGTCGCAAAAAGAATTTTTAAATCCAGAGAAATACTTTGGTTCTCAATATATTCTATATCATACATGACTCTCTCATCCACTGAATCAATATTCCCTCTGACTCCGTTTACTTGAGCTAACCCTGTTACTCCTGGTTTAGTTTCTAATCTCCTCCTCTGCCAACTGGTATATTGGTCAACATAAAGTGCAGTTTCAGGCCTTGGTCCTACCAGAGCCATCTCTCCATTAATTACATTGTAAAGCTGTGGAATTTCATCGATACTATATTTCCTCAAAAGCCTGCCTACCCTGGTTAAACGTGGATCATTTGTCCTGGCTCGTGTAGGAGGCAAAGATGCTGCGTAGACCTGCATTGATCTGAACTTATACATTGTAAACACTTTTCCGTCTTTTCCAATCCTTTCCTGTTTAAATATTCCGGGCCCGGGTGAATCGATCTTGATACATATCCAGACCAAGACCATAAAAGGGAAAAGAATCAGAAATCCAGGAATTGCCAGGGCTAAGTCTATTATTCTTTTAACATACTGCTGCCATTTTTCCAAAGGTCTTTCTTTCAATTTCATTAATGGAATATTACCGATTTCTGTAAAATCTATCTTCTTAGTCATAATCTCAAAAAGGTTAGGGACAATTGTAAGGGTAATCTTCCTGTCCTCACAAAAATACAGTAACTTCATTATATCCTCTTTGTAACTTCTTGCATGGACATAAATTATATCATCAATCCTGTTGTTCTCCGCAAATGAAAAGATCTCTTCAAAAAGTCTGTTTATTGCCTCCGAATAGTGATTACTGCTGGAATTAAAGTCTCCCGACCTTATTGCTTTGACCATCCTATATCCCAGCTCCGGATGATTTCTTATCTTATTCTCCAGCATCTCTCCTGATTTTCCACTTCCTGCAATAAGTACATTCCTAACTCCATAGCCTTTTTTCCTTAACTTATTGTGTAATTTTCTCAGTAAGAATCTGCCAAAGGATACAAAGAAAATCCCAAAAGCTCCAAAGTATATAATCGTGAGCCTTGCATATCTTTCTTCCTTTATCAAGGACATGTAGGCAAAAATAGTTAATGTTGCTAAGACTCCATTTCCTAATACAGTAAAAAACTGGTCATACTTGCACAACTGTGCCTTATACTTGTATAAATCCGATCTTACAAAGAGCAAAATCCACACCATCACTCCTACTGCAAAATTATCATAATAGATACTTAATGGATGGTAAAAGGGAGGATTCTGAACATAGTAGCGAAAGGCATATGCCAGAAATAAAGAAAAAATTAAGGCTGTTAAATCAACAATCAGTCTATTAATAACAAAAATTCTTCTGATGGTTGCATTGCTAAGCACAAGATTTACACCTCTGGCAAACCATATTGTTGCCCTGGACTTATGTAAAGAACCCCGCCTAAAGGCGGGGCTTTTGAATTTATTTTGTTCGTTTGTCATTCCCGTGGAAACGGGAATCCATTCCCTGTTTAAATCATACAGTGATAAGTTTTCTGGATTCCTGCTTACGCCTGCCTGCCGGCAGGCAGGCAGGAATGACGTACAAAAAAGGCAACTTTTCATCCCCGTCTAAAGACGGGGTATTCAAGTTATATTTTAATAAATTTTTAAAATTTATTGATTTACAGCCTTCCTTTCCCTTTTTCATCACTCAGCTTCTAATTGCTTTATTTTTATCTTTATTAACTCTGCCTGCTCGTACTTCGGATTCAGCCTTAAGGCTTCTTTGTAATGGGAAATAGCTTCTGATTTTGAATTCAGTTTGTTGTCGTAAATTATACCCAGGTTGAAATGTGAATCGACACTACCAGGGTCTATCTTTAAAACCTCTTTAAATGCATTGGCAGAATCTTCATATTTCTCCTGTTTGAAATAGATAGCCCCGAGTCTGAAAAGGACATCTTTCTGACCGGATTTCATCTTTAATACCTCATTATATTTTGCTAACGCTTCATCGGGCTTACCCTGAACTTCATATATTGCTCCTATTTTAATATAAGCTTCCAATTCTTGTGGATCTAATTTTATGACTTCCTGATACTCTTTGAGTGCATCATCAAGCTTGTTAAGAATTGAATAGGAATAGGCCAAGTATAGATGGGCAACAGAGTTGCTTGGATTTTTCGCAGCGGAATCAGTATAGTATTTTGCGGCCTGGACATAATCCTTTTTATCAAAATATACATGCCCTAACATCAGCATTACTTCTGCCAGTTTAGGATAAGTCACTCCATTTTTTAGAGCTGCGTTATATTCATTAATAGCTTCATCCTTTTTCCCCTCTACAAAATAAAGATCGCCTAACATATGATGAGCTCCTGCGTCATTAGGAAGCACTTTCAGGGTTTCCTGAAACTCTTTAATAGCTTCAGCTCTCTTGTCTAAAATCTTATACGTAACCCCCATTTTAAAATGTGCTGTTGGATCGTTAGGATTTAATTTTAAGGCTTTTTGATATTCTATCTGGGCAAATTCAATCTGTCCTAATGCAACCAGACTATCACCTTTGTCATAAAATGTCTTTACATCCTGAAACTCAGCACAGCCGGAGATTCCGGCAATTACAAAAATCAGTGAGAATAAAATCCCAAAATTATAAATCTTTTTCATTATCTATTTTCCTCCAAAAAGTTATATGCTAACATAAACCTTAAAATAAAAAAGACCTCTTAATCCCTCTCCCTTACCATCCTCTAAAGTATAAATTCTAAATTCTAATATCTAAATCCTAAACAAACTCCAAATTCAAATATTCAAAATGAGTTTAGGAGTTCAAGAATTTAATTCTTTAACTCCTAACTCCTTTACTCCTTAACTTTTTCTTTTGAAGCTTTAATCCTTGAGTTTCTACCTCTATTGCCACTTAAGGTCCTCATCCTCAGTAATTTGTTTAATCTCAAGGTCGGTTATGTCTCTTACAAAGACATCCCTGCAGGGTTTACATAAAAGAAAGTTGATCTCCTTATGTACTTCATCCTCTAATTCTTCACTTTCTCTGTTTTCAATCTCCTGCATAAGCTCATGCAGGTCTATCTCCTCTTCTGACTCATTAAGCACACCATCAAAGTCAGAGCTCACCAGAATCTTGACTTTATATCTCAGATTACCTTCTTTAAAATTTTTTCCGCATTTAAGGCATCTGTTAAATTTTTTCATATTGTCTTTTTTATTTCAACCTTTTTTTTGAAGAGGGACAACTGTTCTGCTAATCCTTCGACTGAACTCACGACGAAGTCATTCGACCTTTCGACATGCTCAAAGCTCAGGATGCAGCATGGTGAGCTCTGAGCTTGTCGAAGAGTCCAACTATCGAACCATCAAATCTTAACGACAAAGCCCTCACAACCGTCCTCTGACAGAGGTAAAATCTATCTAAATATTTAAATTTTAATTATAAAATTTAAATATTTTTTTATCAACAAAATTATTGTTGTTTGATAACCTAATATAAATGTTAGTTTTTTCTAACCATTATGAAGTTGATATTTACAAAAAAAAGTAAGCAAAGGATAAGTAGGTTATTACTGTAAAGCAAAAATCCTAAAACCTGGCAATTTTTGCGAGCTCTTTACTTTAGCTCAAGGGAGTGGGGGTTTGGGCACTTTCGCTCCTTGCAATGATGCAAATTAATGAGTCGAATCATAAGTTGAACGATTTAGATATTAGAATTTATAAGATGAAGTAAAGGCTTTTAGTCTTTGAGCTTCTTTACAAAGACATGGAACTGGTCATCATTCTTTTCAATTTTTAAAAACTGATTGCCAGTAGTTTTGCACCAGGTAGGCATATCCTTCACAATCCCCTCGTCATCTGCAATTACTTCGAGTACCTGCCCTATTTTCAATTCCTTCATCTTTTTTGTGGTCAAAAGTATTGGCATCGGGCAGTAAAGGCCAACAGCATCCACCTTTTCATCGCTATCCATAATTTCTCCCCAAAATTATTTTTGTAATCGTTAAACTACCTTTGATTAGGGGCGACTTTAGTCGCCCTTAATCCCCCAACCCCCCTTTAGAAAAGGATAAAATGGGAGGCTAACGCCTCCTCTACCCTCTTATTTAATTTAGTCGTTTGACATTCATTTGAATTTTGGATTTAGTACTAAAGATTATACTTTATTTTTCTTCTTCCTTCTTTCCACCACTCTTTGCCTTGTATTCATCAATGGCAACTTTCAGGGCATCAGCAGCTAAATTAGAACAGTGCATCTTCTGGGGAGGTAATCCTCCCAAAGCTTCTGCAACAGTTGCCTTGGAAATCGTCAAAGCTTCTTCAATGGTTTTTCCAATGACAAGCTCGGTTACCATAGAGCTTGTTGCTATTGCGGCACCGCATCCAAAGGTCTTAAACTTGGCGTCAACTATTTTCCCGTCTTTCACTTTGATGAAGAGTTTCATAATGTCTCCGCAAGCAGGATTTCCTACTGTTCCTACTCCATCAGCATCAGGAATCTCTCCGACATTTCTTGGGTTCTGGAAATGTTCCATAACCTTCTCAGTATATTTTTCCATTTTAGTAATTCCCCTTTTTAATTATTTACTATCTTTAGCATTTTGCTTAAAAGTCTAATACTAATCCTTCTTTCTTAAATCCTAAATTCGAAACCCTAAATCATAAACAATATCAAAATCCAAAATTTCAATGTTCTAAACTGTTTTGAATTTTGATCATTAGTATTTAGAATTTGTTTAGAATTTAGAAATTAGTATTTAGAATTTTATAGATGCGTAATATCTCCTTCCTTGTAAAAAATCTATTTTCCCTTACCCGCCTTAGAAGCTTCCTCATAGAGAGGCGACATCTTTCTCAAACGCTCCACAATTGGTGGCAGTATCTGGCAGACATAGTCAATATCCTCAACACTGTTTCCTGCACCGAGGCTGAAGAGAAGGGAGCCTTGAGCTATTTCCGGCGGAACTCCCATAGCTGTCAGCACATGGGAGGCTTTAAGCGCCCTTGAAGTACATGCGGAACCGCTTGAAGCTGCCACTCCCTCAATGTTTAAAAATAAAAGCATTGATTCTCCTTCTATATATTCAAAGGAGATATTAACATTTCCTGGAAGTCTCTTTGTAGGATGACCATTAAGATATGCATGCTCTATTTTTGAAAGGAGTCCCTGGATAAATTTGTCCCTTAATTTTGTCAGAGCCTCTACCCTTCCAGGAATTTCTGATTTTGCTAATTCACATGCCTTCCCCATACCAGCTATCGCTGGAACATTCTCTGTCCCTGCCCTTCTGCCATTCTCCTGGACTCCTCCATCAATGAAGGGGGTAATCCTGATACCCTTTCTGATATATATAGCAGCAACACCCTTAGGACCATAAAATTGGTGAGCTGCTAAACTCATGAGGTCAACTCCAAGAGCATTAACACTTACTGGAATAGTCCCTGCTGTCTGAAGGGCATCAGTATGAAAGATAACTCCTGCTTCTTTAACGACCTTGCTTATTTCCTCAATTGGTTCGATCGTCCCAACCTCGTTAGAGGCATGGACAATAGAAACGAGTATGGTATCTTTTCTTATTGCAGAGCGGACCTGCTGAGGGTCTATCAGTCCAAATTTATCCACAGGGACATAGGTAACTTCAAACCCTAATTTTTCCAGGCTCTTGGCAGAATGCAGCACTGCATGGTGCTCAATCTCGGATGTAATTATATGCTTCCCTTTTTTCTGATGGGCAAGGGCAATTCCCTTTAGGGCAAAATTATCACTCTCTGTCCCGGATGAGGTAAAATATATTTCTTCCTGCAGAGCACCAATTAGTTCTGCAACTTTTACTCTTGCTTCATCAACTGCTTGCTTTGGCTTATCTCCAAAACTGTGAAGGCTCTGAGGATTTCCAAATTCCTCCTTTATATAAGGTATCATTGCTTCTGCCACTTCAGGTCTTACAGGTGTGGTTGAGGCATAATCCATGTAAACCTTCCTTTTCATCAATTCCTCCCCCTTCTTTATTCAAACATGGTCCAGGTAAGTGTCAGAGGGTCATAGTATCAAAATTGTAGGGCAAGGCTTTAACCTTTGCCTGCCTGTCGGAAGGCAGGCATTAAGCAACCCTGAAGGGTTACCCTAAAAATCTTCCAAACTTCCTAGCTTACGCTCCGAACTCCTAGCTTCCCATCTTTTCAATTTCCTAATTTTCAATAACGCAGGGTAAACCTGAAGGCTAAAGCCTTCAGCTACGAACCTGTGGCTACCCACTCGACTCCCTGACTCCCCTCGATTCCTCGGACCCTCATATATAAAGCTTTGTTTCTGCATCTGCCGCTAATTTCAGTATAGACGGCAGTCCCATTATTTCATCAACCCGTGCCAGAACATCTTCTTTCTTCAGCCCCATGAATGCTACATTTGCGCTGCAGGCTAAAAATCTAAGCGTCCCAAGACACTTTACTGTATCAACCATTTCAGTAATTGAATTGGGATTTAAAACCTTCATTTTTTCATACACATCTTTACCCTGGTTTTGGAATTCAGGTGACATATCAAACTCGTCACTCCTCTGCTCTACAAACTTCCGAAGCGCTTCAAAAAAGAGTACTACATATACCTCCTCTCCCATTGCTGCTGCTGTTACTGCAAGGGTAGTAGTCTGATAAAGCTTATCATAGGTACCACTATGGGCAAATATTACAAACTTTCTTTTTTTCTCAGTCACCTTTTCTCCTCTTCCATTCTCTTCAAACTCTTCAAAATTCTAAACCATTCCAATAAAGATTTCTGCAAAAAACTTATTTATGTAAAGACTTCCCAAAGGCTTAGCTAACTGCGATAACTTCCTTAACATCTGGGACTTCTTCCTTTATAATCCTTTCAACCCCCATCTTTAAAGTCATCTGTGCTCCGGGGCATCCGGCGCAAGCCCCTTTTAGTTTAACTTTTACTTTCCCGTCCTCTACATCGATTAGCTCTATATCTCCTCCGTCCATCTGCAATCTCGGCCTTATTTTTTCTATTACGGCTTTCACTTTTTCTAACATTCTGTTCTCACCTCTCTTTCAAGTTTAATCTTTCTTATTATCTAATACATTTTTAAATCATTTTTTCAATGTAAAACCTTCTTAGCCCTTTTTAAGATTGCCTTTCCATCTCTTCTTTTTGCCAACAATCATCTTCACATTTCCTGCAGAATATTTTTATCATATTCCTCTTCTAACATATTAATATGCTTCTCCTCTTCCTTTGCAAGAAAGCTAAACATTTTTTTTGCTCCAGGATCATTAACAGTTTCAGCAGCTTTTTTATAAAACTTATAGGAGGCTTTCTCTTTCTCTAAAGCAATTTTAAGAGCGTCCTGGACTTTTGTAGTCGTATCAACCATTTTCCACCTCCCTTTAAAAATTACTTTTTACAACATTTAATATCTGAAATTTAATTAAAAAAACTTCCTCAAATTTTCTGTTAATTCAGAACTAAATATTCTATAAAAAATAGTTTTAATTATATAAAAAGTCAAGCCTTCAATTGAATGCTTCCTTTTTACCAATTGCTTTTAAGAACCAGGTTTTCAATGCCGTTTTTACTGAATTCATTTTCATACTTTTCAATAAAGGGTTGTTGTTTTTCAACCCGTTCTTCAAATTCCATTTCTTCAACTGCGTCTTCTCCATATTTTTTAATCAGGTCACGCATTGCCAGGCGGTTTATTAACTCGTCCCATAAAATTCCATCGTTATATTCACTTATATATTTCTCTACTTTACTTTCTTCTTCAAATTCTATTGTGGGAAAATATTTATCGAATTCCTTGTTATGCCTGATGTAGTTTTCTAATTTAAAATCTTTGGCAAGGGAATAGATATATTGTTCTATTTCTTCAAATTTTTCTGCTTCTTCTTCTCCATGGGCATAATTTATCATCCAGTATCCTAAATATACCAGCTTGATTAAATTCTCATACTGCTCCTTTGTGAATTTAATTTCCATTGTTAACTCCTCTTAGATTAAAACGCGGATTCGCCGGTATCTTAATGTATCAAAGTATCAAACATAATTATAGGCATTAGGGCAAGGCTAAAGCCTTGCCCTAATGCCTGCCTTCCGGTAGGCAGGCAACCCTAAAGGGTGCCCTACATATCTACCTGGCTTTCCAACTTCCTACTGACAGGCGGGACGTCTGTCCTACTATTACTTCAAACCTCCAGCTCATAAACGGACAAGTCACCGAATCGCCCCTACAGGGCAGACTCAAGGTCTGCTCCTATATTCACTATTGGCTATTTCCTATTCCCT
>MGDB01000130.1:5688-22207 GCA_001790645.1 Candidatus Schekmanbacteria bacterium GWA2_38_11 | reverse complement strand
GGGAACCAGTGGAGATTAAAGAGCTCCTGAAGCCCGATAATTTGTGCTCCGCGTTCTACAGCCATGTTTATAAGGTTTATGGCGTTTTCCAGATTTTTATATTTGTCATTGATGCACGCAGCCTGAATCCCTGCAGCTTTTAACATCATTTCCTCCTGGTATAATTTTCATTATACCTGATTACACATGATTGCACAGATTATGAAGAATGATTACATAGATTAAAAGAATTATTCCGAAAAAAATCTTAATTCTTTTTTTAACATTTACCTTTGTTAAATGTTTTTACTTCATCCTCTCCCCCAAGGGGAGAGGAGATAAATTGGAATCCCTCCCACAAAGAGGGTGAATTCATCAAAAAGGTTTAATAGACTTCAAAAAAACCTCTTTTTGTATATCATTAAATTTAAGTTAAGTCAACAAATCTGCAATTTAAGGAAATCATTTGAATTTATCAAAAAAGTTTCATAAACTTAAAAAACTATTTTTTATAAAACATTAGAATTTATACGACTTAACAAATCTAAATAAAATCCAGGGACTTGGTGGTTAGAGTGTATGAAGTACAAAAAACTGATTCAGTTATAAGTTAGTATGTTTAAAGCCAGAAGACCGGTAATTATTGTTTTTTTACCATACCTTGCAGGTCTCATTTTTAGCCATCTATTCTCCTTATCTAAAAGCTCATTTCAATTTACTTTCTTCTTATCATTTCTTCTTATCATTGCGTTCCTGAGTCTCAGATACAAAAGACTGGTAAAAGCTTTTTTAATTCTTATTGCCTTTGCAACAGGTTGTTTCTTCAGTTTTATAGCAAACGATTTTATTCCGGGGAGCTGCATAGCCAATTTTGTTACATCCGGAGAAGAGTCAATCCTTTCAGGACAGGTGATTTCCATTCCTGAAAATTATCAGGACAAAATATCTTTCCTGCTGGCAGCAGATGCATTAGAGAAAAACGGGAAGAGATACAGCGTAAGCGGAAAAGTAAAGGTCAATATCTATGGTGGTTCAGCAGAAGTAGGTTACGGAGATAAGATTAAGGTTCTGGCAAAACTTTTCATTCCAAGAGGGTTTAGAAACCCCGGCGGCTTTGATTATCAGGAATTTCTGGAAACAAAAGGCATTTCGCTTGTTGGAACAGTTAAAAGTGATCTTTACATAGTAAGCAGGCTTGAGAAAAGAGGGAATCTTTTTTTAGAATGGATATACGACTGGAGAAAGGACTTAATAAGTAATATTGAAAAGAATTTTGTTACTCCTTACTCTTCAATGTTAGTCGCAACTCTTTTTGGCGAGAGAAGCGGGCTTTCTGATGAGATAGAAAATAAATTTAAATTTTCTGGGACTTATCATATCTTTGCAATATCAGGGTTTAACATAGGACTGGTGAGTTTTATCTTTTATATGCTTTTCCGTCTTATTGGATTAAGTCCGGTTTTTGCCTCATTTCCTGCAATTATAGCTGTTACTTTTTATTCCATCTTAGCCGGAATGCAGCCTTCTGTTGTAAGAGCAATGATAATGGCAATAGTTTATTTTATTTCAGTCATAATAAAACGGGAAAGTGACCTTTATAATTCCCTGTGTATTGCTGCCTTTCTGATCCTCATAATGGATCCGAATGCATTATTTGATGTCGGGTTTATTCTTACTTTCGCTGCTACTTTTTTTATCATGTACCTTACCCCGAAAATCAATGAGCTTATGAAATTTATTCCCTCAAGATATCTTAGTGGGCTTGTTTCAGCATCATTGTCAGCGCAGATTGGTGTTACTCCGGTTTTGGCATTTTATTTTAATAATATTTCGCTGACGGCGGTTTTAGCCAATCTTGTTGTTGTTCCTCTTGCAAGCTTGATATTTGGAATAGGGATAGTGTTTTTAGGATTTTCATTATTCTTTACTTCATCATTGTTTTATATTGCAGGGATATTAGCTTTTCTGCTTCAGACAATGCTTTCCTCTGTAGATTTTTTTAGCAGGCTGCCTTTTGCCTATATAAAAATACCAACTCCTAATATTTTCCAGGTAACATCTTTTTATTTTTTGGTTTTTCTTATTGTTTACGCTAAGGGAAGAAAGCCATTACGGTTAGTCTCTATTGCTTTTGCAGTAATATTAGCTGGAAGCCTTTTTACAGGGGTTTCCAATATTATTAATTCTGATAAGTTAAAGGTAACATTTTTAGATGTTGGTGAAGGTGATTGCGCACTAATAATATTGCCCGGCGGAAAAACAGTGCTTATTGATGGAGGAGGTACTTATGATGATAATTTTGACACAGGAGAAAAAGTTGTTACTCCCTTTCTCTTATATAACAGGATTACAACCCTTGATTATGTTATCCTCACACATCCCCATCCTGACCATATGAATGGTCTTAAGGCAGTATTAAAAAATTTTACTGTAAAGAATTTCTGGGAAGGGTGTGCTGACGGAAGCTATGATTTAAATTACCGCATTATTAAAGACACCGTGTCAAGGGAGAAGATACCTTATAAAAAGGTAGGGAGCGGAGAGGAATATAGTTTGGATAAGGATGTAATAATCAGGGTTATTAATCCAACAAAGGAAGTTTGTGAAAGGAAAAACGATTATTTCAAAAATATGAATAACCTCTCCTTAGCTTTTCAGGTAATATACAAGAAGGTTAAAATCCTTTTTGCAGGAGATATTCAGATAGAGGCAATGAAGAACATAATTGAAAGGAATGCGGATATCAGAAGCACCGCAATCAAAGTCCCGCATCACGGAGCAAAAGATTCTGCTGATTTTGAATTTACAAAAAAAGTATCCCCTAAAGTCGCTGTTATTTCTGCAGGAGCAAACAACCGTTTTCACCATCCGTCAGCAGAGGCTCTGGAAATCTACAAAAAATCAGGTGCAAAAATTTACAGAACAGATATAAATGGAGCAGTGACGTTGAGGAGTGATGGAGTTAGGGTTTGGGTTGAGACAGAAGAAAATCAAAAATAAAAAATTAAAATTATGGTGACACTATTTTTAAATAAGGACTAACACTATGAAATTTGGAAAATTTGAAATTTATTCTTTATCAGATGGGACGTTTAAACTTGATGGTGGCGCAATGTTTGGTGTTGTCCCTAAGGTTTTTTGGGAGAAAAAAGACCCTGCAGATGAAAAAAATCGTGTATTAGTAGGGTTAAACCCTCTGCTAATCAGGACAGGTGAAAAAAATATCATCATTGATACCGGTATTGGTGATAAATGGGATCAGAGATTCTGTGAGATTTATGGAGTTAACAAAAGCACAACCTTAATAAAGTCTCTGGCTGAAGTAAATTTATCACCCTCAGATATTGATATAGTAATTAATACGCACCTTCACTTTGATCATGCAGGTGGAAATACTATGATTGGAGAAGGCGGTAAAATTATTCCTGCTTTTCCAAATGCAAAATATCTAATCCAGAAAGGTGAATGGGATGACGCACTAAACCCAAATGATAGGACTAAGGGGAGTTATTTGAAAGAGAATATTCTGCCATTAATGGAACATAAGAAAGTAGAATTTTTATATGATGATGAGACAATTGATGAGGATATAAAAGTAATAAAAACACCCGGACACAACAGGAATCACCAATGTGTAATGTTAGAGAGTGAAGGGAGAAAAGCATTTTATCTTGGCGACCTTATACCTACGTCATCACATCTGCAGATAGCATGGGGGATGGGGTTTGATCTTTTCCCAGCTGAAACAATGGAAATAAAAAAGAAAATATTAAATCAGGCGCTCGAGGGAAAATGGCTTCTGGTTTTTGAACACGACCCCAGGATGAGGATGGGATATTTGAAAACAGTTAATGGGAAGATGGAGATTGAGAGGGTTGAGTGAGGGCAATAGGGAATAGAAGGGCAACCCTTTAGTGTTGCTTGCCTACCGGCAGGCAGGCTTTAAGCAAGGCTACCTGTCTGCCGACAGGCAGGAAGCCTTGCCCTACAAGGGATAGGGTGAAATGGAAGGGATTTCTGATAGCTAAATATTTTAAGGAAGTAGTGACATGGAATTTACAAAAGAGCTTACTCAAAAATGCAAAGGTGCAAGGTCGGTTGTTGTGCTGACCGGGGCAGGAATATCAGCGGAAAGTGGTGTGCCGACCTTTAGAGGTGAAGAAGGATTGTGGAGAAAATACCGGGCAGAAGAGCTTGCTACACCGTATGCCTTTGAAAGGGATCCGAAGCTTGTCTGGGAATGGTATGACTGGAGGAGGCAGTTAATCTCTAAATGCTTGCCAAATCCGGGACATTATGCGATAGCCAATCTTGAAGCCTTATATAAAGATTTCCTTTTGATAACCCAAAATGTTGATGGATTACACAGAAAGGCTGGTAGTAAAAAGCTCAGGGAGATTCACGGTAATATCTGGAGAGTCAGATGTACGAAAGAGGGTAGGGTAGAGGAGAATTTAGAAGTTCCTTTAAAGACAATTCCACCCGCATGTAAGTGCGGGGCAATACTGAGGCCTCATATTGTCTGGTTTGGAGAGTCTTTAGACATGGAAGATATCCAGACCTCTTATGAAGCAATAGGAAAATGCGACCTGTTTTTTACTATTGGTACTTCTGTAGTTGTCCAGCCTGCTGCCTCATTTGCGATGATGGCAAAGAGCATGGGAGCCTATGTGGTTGAGATAAACAAAGACCCGACACCAGTCTCAGAGCAGGTAGATGTTTCTCTCCTGGGAAAAGCAGGAGAAATTTTGCCAGAACTTGAAAAAGAGTTAAGCTCCACATAAATACCATTACGCCGATAGGCGGGACATTCGGGTCCCGCCAAGACTGGGTTAGAAAACCCCGCCTATCGAGCTGCCTATTTTTTGAGGGTAGGGAAGGCTTTAGCCTCCCACGGCTAAAGCCGCTCATACCCAACAATCTGACCGATACATTAATCTTTTTTTGCCTTTTCAAAAAACGGCCTGAAGAGATCTATTGGTATAGGGAAAATTGTTGTCGAGTTATTAGATGCTGAAACCTCAACAAGAGTCTGTAGATATCGCAGTTGAATTGCCGCGGGATGTTCTTCCATCATCTTTGCTGCCTCTACCAGCTTCGCTGCAGCCTGAAATTCTCCTTCTGCAGCTATTACTTTTGCCCTTCTTTCTCTCTCTGCTTCAGCCTGTTTGGCAATAGCTCTCTGCATTTCCTGAGGAAGGTCAACATTTTTAGTTTCCACTGTTGAAACCTTGATTCCCCACGACTCTGTCTGCTTATCTAAAATAGACTGGAGTTGCTGATTAATTTTATCTCTGTGGGCGAGTAGTTCATCTAATTCTGACTGTCCTAAAACGCTCCGTAAAGTTGTTTGTGCAAGTTGAGAAGTAGCATACAGATAATTTTCCACCTCTATAACTGCCTTGTTAGGATCAAGAACTCTGAAATAAATCACTGCATTGACTTTAACAGTAACATTATCTTTTGTTATTACATCTTGGGGCGGTACATCTATGGTTACAACCCTGAGATCAATCCTTCTCATTGTGTCGATTACAGGAAAAACCAGGATGACGCCGGGTCCTTTTGCCCCGATAATTCTTCCAAGCCTGAAAACTACACCTCTTTCATATTCATTTAAAATTTTAATAGACATTAAAATATAAAGCACAACTATTAAAACAAATATTCCTATTCCGCTCATAAAAACCCCTCCTTTTAAAATTTATTTTAATTTTTCAACCTTGAGTAAAAAACCATCCATTCCTACTACTTTAATTTTTCCCTTGGCATCAATATCTTCATCACTAACAGCGTTCCAGAGTTCACCGTGGACTAAAACCTTTCCAGATTTTTTTATATCAGTTTCAGCATAACCAATTAAGCCTATCAGACCTTCTTTTCCTGTCGTGGTTTTCTTTGCATGTGCCTTTAGAATAGCTCCTACAAGGAAAAAGAAGATTGCTGCTATTGACAGGGCTACAGGGAGAATGACGTTTAGTGAAATTCTAAGGAAAGGGTAGGGGGTATCAACGAGCATCATAGAGCCCAAAACAAGAGATATAATCCCGCCCGTAGTCAATAAGCCGTAACTGGGAACATAGAGTTCTGTCAGAAAAAGTAATATTGCAAATAGTATAAGAAATAACCCTGCGTAGTTAATTGGAAGGGTCTGTAAGGCATAAAAAGCAAGAATCAAGCATATTACTCCCACTATTCCAGGAAACATGAGGCCCGGGCTCTTAAGCTCAAAGAATATTCCAACCATTCCTATCATCATGAGGAGATAGGCAATATTCGGGTCAGTTATTACCTTAAAGAATCTTTGTGCCGGAGGCATCTCAATGCGGTTTAGCTTTGCACCTTTTGTCCTGATATGCTTTTCACCTGTGGCGGTTGCAACTTTTTTCCCGTTGAGTTTGGCAAAGAGGTCATCTAAATCCTTTGCAATAAAATCTATTATTTTTTCTTCAATGGCTTTTTGCTCAGTTATTGAAACAGATTCCCTTACAGCTTTTTCAGCCCATTCTACATTCCTGCCTGTTTTGTTTGCGATTGTCTTTATATAGGCTGCAAGATCATTTTCTATTTTCTTCCCCATTACAGAATCTTTTTCAGCACCACCTTCAATGGTGACAGGATGGGCTGCCCCGATATTAGTCCCTGGTGCCATTGCCGCAACATGGCTTGCAAGGGTTATAAAAACTCCTGCTGAAGCTGCCCTTGCTCCGCTTGGAGATACATAAACAACAATGGGGACATCAGAAGCCATCATGCTTTTTATTATTGACCTTGTTGAGTCCACCAGGCCGCCAGGAGTATCGAGCTGAATTACAAGACACTCAGCCTTATCCTTATTTGCCTGATCGATGGAGTTGGCGATGAATTCGGATGTAACAGGGTTAATGACCCCCTCAACAGTTATAATGTCAACCTGAGCCGGGTTTGCAAAGCTTAAAGAACTCAAAAAGAAAAGAAGAAATATAATTAAAAATATTGTTTTTTTCATTTTTTAAGGAAATTTTATTGAATTATAACTCTAAAAATATTATGCGTGAGTTTTAGAAATTTGGCAAGTGGAATCTTAAAGAAGGATTCAAGAGTTCGAGGATTTGAATTTCACTTGACCCCTTGACCAATTGACTCCTTGAACCCTTTTACTCAATTATCTCCCTTATCCTATAAATTGGTTTTTTCTGAGACTCAAAGTAGGTTCTGATTTGCATTTCTGCTATCAAACCAAGGCTCAGGAGCTGAATTCCAGTTAGAATCAATAGTACTCCCAGAATGAGGAGTGGTCTGTTGGCAATGGAAGCACCAAAGAAAATCTTTTGAATGCTGAGTATGAAGGAGATTATAAATCCTAAGCAGAAGGCTATCATTCCAAACCTTCCAAAAATTTGAATGGGTCTTGTTTGATACCTTCTCAAAAAAGAAACTGTCAAAAGGTCAAGTATAACTCTCCATGTACGTGAAAGATTATATTTGCTTTTCCCGTACTTTCTTTCATGATGAGTAACAGGGATTTCTGTAACCATTGCGCCTTCAAGGTTTGCCAGAGCAGGAATAAAGCGATGAAGTTCACCGTACAGGCAGACATCTTTTATAATATCTGATTTATATGCCTTAAGTGTACACCCATAATCGTGGATTTTGGTTCCTGTGGCAAAACCGATTATCCAGTTAGCTATATGAGAGGGAAAGTTTCTCGTAAGGGAATTATCTTTGCGGTCTTTTCGCCATCCGCTTACAACGTCGTATCCTTCGTCCAGTTTAGATAAAAGTCTTGGAATGTCTTCAGGATCGTTTTGCAGGTCGCCGTCAATGGTAATGATAACTTTTCCCTTTGCATGATCAAACCCGGCAGCAATGGCAGCGGTCTGACCAAAATTCCTGCGGAAGCGGATTGCCTTGAACTTAGGATATTTTTTACAAATGTCTTTTAGTATCCCTTCGCTCCCATCAGTTGAACCATCATCAATAAAAATTACTTCATAGTTCTTTTTTAGGGATTGAAGAGAGCTGAATATCTTTTCTGATAAGGGGTAAAGACTTTCTTCCTCATTGAAGACGGGTATGATGAGGGAAAGATAAGGAGACTCATCAGTGCTATTGTTATATGTTTTGTTGCTATTATTAGCCATAATAGCTTTTTATATTACTCAGTCAAACCATGCAAAGTCAAATAAAATTGAAGCTAAGTAAAAATAAAATCCAAATGACAAAGCACAAAATCGTTCGACTGAGCTCACGACGAAGTCCAAAAGAAATCCAAAGCACAAATGTCAAAGGAAAATGAGTTGATTCCATAGATAGGTATGAAAATATTTAACAGTTTAAGAAGAAGGAAGGAGATGGTGGAGAAGTTGCTATGAATTTGGGATTTGCTATTTAACTGACTATTCCACTCTTTTTAATGGGAGGACCACAGTTACAGATGTTCCTTTACCTTTTTCACTCTCAATCTCTATGCCACCACCGTGGAGATCTGCTATCTGATAACAAACGCTAAGTCCTAAGCCTGTTCCTTTTGACTTTGTTGTAAAGAAAGGTTCATATACCTTCTCTAAGTCTTTACTGTCTATGCCAACACCATTGTCCTTTATGCATACTTTGATAAACTCATTTTCATAAGATTCTGCTTCTATTTCTATCTTACCACCTTCAACTGAGAGAGCATCATAAGCATTGTTTAGAATATTGCTGAACAGTTCTTGCATTTGCAAAGGATCTGCCTCAACATAAATATTTTTGATAGATTTAATTTTTCTATCAATTAATATCTTCTGTTTAAGATTTTGTTTTTTTACAGACTCAATGCATTCAGAGAGAATATCGTGTAAATTTACGTTTTCGTAGTGTGGCGTTTTGATTCTGGAATAGAATAAAAGATTATTTATAATCTGGTCACTTTCAACTACTTTCTTTTCTATATTTGCTAAATGTTTATCAAGCAATAGTGTTTGAGTTTTCCTTTTGATGTTATACGTTGCTACTCTGATAGCGGATAATGGGTTCCGCAATTCATGGGCTACGGTTGCAGAAAGAGTACCTATATCGGAAAGACGTTTTGCATTAACCAAGTCTTTCTGTGTCTTAACCAATTCCTGTTCAGCCTGTTTGCGCTGGATAATTCCAGCCAATGAACTGGCAATAGCAGCAAGAAACTCATCTTTTTTTCTGTCGCGATGGGACCCACTTTTTATGCGTATATTTATAACTCCAAGCAGCCTGTCAACAAACAAAATGGGAACACAGTAATGACTATGATCGACCATACCTTCGTACTTAATTTCATGCCTTTCATCAAAACAATTAACAAATTGTATCTCCTTTTTTTGCGCTGCATTTCCGCAAATGCATTTGCCAAGAGAAACATGCTTACAATTGTTTTGCAAGTGATCTTGGAGACCAATTTGTGCTTTTAGAGCCAGAATTCCCGGCTCATCCTCAAATAAAAATATACAAGCCATTGAATCAAAATCAAGCCATGGTATGGAAACGATCATGCCAAGTGATTGCCTTAAAAGTTCTTCAAGGTCTATATCTTTTAATGATAAACGCAAAAGAGAGTTAATCATTCTCTGAATTTCAAAGTTTTCCTGAATCTTATCAGTTAATGTAAATCTTTTAATTCCTTCCCCTATGAGTGAGGTTAATGACTCAATGAATTCCACAAGATGAAGCAATACCATTTCTTCCTTTTCATCAGCAAGGTGAATGGCTCCGCAAATCTTATCATCATAGCGGATTGGGATGATAGCCACTGAGGAAAATCCGTTTTCAACACATTTACCGCGGAATTCCCTTTTTTCCTGATCTGAAAGACCAGAAAAAAATTTTAACGTATTGTTGTAGCAAAATGACCCGGCAGGAGTCATAACTGAGGCATCTTGAGACGCTGGTTTACCTGTAATTACCCGTATGCAGACGCACTGATCTCTGTTCACTGAAAGCCAGTTTTCTGATTCCCAGAATTCATGGCTGAAACCCGTATATGATTCATATGGAATATCTCCGTCTTCATTAACAATTCTGATTCCTGCACACCTGCAGCCGCTCAAGTTGTGAATGAGTTCAGTCATAGCATCCAGAAATTCTTTACGTGAAGACGCTTTACTTAACTGCTGAAGTATTGCATTGCTGGCAAGGGTATGCCTTCCCATTTCTCTGCGCTTAATTATTTCTTGTTTAAGTTGTTTATTTGCTTCTAACAATTCAGCAGTTCGCATTGTTACCTGGAACTCCAGATCATCATGGGAATTTTTAAGATTATGTTTTATATTCTTGCTCAGTTTAGCTCCTTGGTTGGATCTGAATTTGGTTTTTGTCATTTTGGGACCAGCTTTTTCCATAGTGAACCAAAGTGTGTGTTAGAGTCTTTTATAAATTATTAGATAAATATGATTTTTAACTAATATAGTTTAGTTTTTGTTTCTGAAATGTTGTAATTCCTTTGTAAAGATGATCTGAGTTTCCTTTCAAAGGAGAAAAAGTAAAATCTTAAAGAAACTCTTTAACTCTTTTTTATTGTATTCCTCTAAAATCCTCTCATAAAAACGAGGGATTGGAATCAACTTTTTTATTATGGGGCTTATTTTTTAAAAATATTAATATATTTTTTAGTTGTCAAGAAAAACTTCTTTTAGGAAGTATAGCGTAATATTAACTGATGGAGAGGTGTTTTTTAAAATACGCTCTATTTTAAAGAGAGGAGTGTACAAGTTGTATAATTTCTGCAAATTAATTATGCTTTTTCACCCATTAATTTTACCAGGAATAATTTGTACTGGAAATCTATTAGTTTGCTTTCTTTCATTACAGCAACTTTGAAACCTTGCTTGATGAGACGGTTAAAATATTTATTTTCCGCTATTAAATAAACGGGAAGGTTTTGGTTTTTAATGCTGGAAAGATCTTTATCGCTCAGATCTTTCAGGTGTCTTTCGGTATAAAAAACGAGGCCATGGTAGATGTTGTGCTTAAGATCACCGTTTTTTTCAAGATTATAAAAATACAATTTGTCTTCTTTGTTTAATGATTTTTTAATTTCAATGGCAAAGTCTTTAACAAAAATATTTCCCCATATTGCAGGGTGATATTTTATACAGATTATATTAGTTATAAGAAGGAGGAATACCATTAACGAGTATAAGGATTTTAAAAGAAAATTTCCTTTTAATAACTTAATTGTATAAATTGCCCAAAGGATGCCAAGAAGAGCAACAGCAATATTTAAAACAAAACCTTTATAGAATAGTGAACAATAAAAAGAAGTTTGAATAAAATCCCGGGGTTTTAAAAAGTTGTGAAGCATGTCTGGTATTGTAATGCCAAAGGAGTAGAGGACAAGGGATGTAATAATGATTAAAGATGAAGGAATGGCGAGAAAAGTAAAAAGGAAAACAGGAATTTTCATTAGCCAATTAAGCAGTTTCCTTTTATCCCACAAGGCGGGGTCATCCCAGAGATTAGCAATCAATATGGTTCCGGCAGGTATCAGAGGAAGGAGATACTCAGCCCTTTTTGAAACTGAAATGGAAAAAAATATTAATACGCTTAGAAACCAGATAATAAAAAATTTGTTTTCTTTTAGTTTTTCTCTATTGTTTTTTAGAAAAAAACTATAAATAACAGCCGGCAAAAAGAGGGACCAAGGAAACATGACATTAAATACCCTTGGGAATAAAAAGTAAAATGGATGTTCATGGCCATAGCCACCTTCTCCCCCACCAGAGAATCTATTGATATTTTCCTTCATTATCTGTTTTTGGAAAAACTCTTCTCCTCCCTTAAGAAGAGCAAGAATATACCAAGATGAGGAAATAATCAGAAATATTAAGATTCCTATGAGTACTTCTTTTCTCAGGGCCATTATTTTCAGTTCCTTTTTTGTTATCAAAAAAATAAAAACTATAATAGATGGGAGAACTATGCCTACAGGGCCCTTAGCCATTGTTGCAAAGGATGCTGAAACAAAATAGAGGATGAAGAAGAGTTTCCGTCTATGTTCATATTTATAACCAAGTAAAAAAAAGAGCAGGGAAAGAAGGATAAAGAAGCTAAGAGTCATGTCTACTCTTGCGCCACGGGATAATTTTACATAGGTTATGGTAGTAGCTAAGAAGATGGCAGATAAGAAACCAACCCTTTTATTGAAAATTTCCTTCCCGAGCAAATAGGTTATAATTATTCCCAGTGTTCCAAAAAAAGCTGAAGGAAACCTGATACTAAATTCATCTACGCTCCCGGTTATTTTTGAAACTATTAAACCTATCCAGTGGAAAAATGGAGGTTTTGAAGGGATGGTTGTGCCGTTTGTAAGGGGAAGAATGATGTTTCCGGTTCTGTTCATTTCAAGAACAACTTTTCCTTCCCTTGCTTCGGCGTAATACAGGTCCTGGGAACCTAATTGGAAAAAATAAAAAGTATAACAGATAACAAACAAGATTAAAATATGGAACCAGGTATTTTCTATAATTTTGGATTTTAAAGTTATTTCTTTCAAATCAGTCTTCCTCTTCTTAACCTATATTTCTTACTTTTTTTACGAAAATTGTTTATTCTAAATAAAGTTATTAATTTAAGTCAAATCTATTAAAAAAAATTAATTTTCTTGACATTATATGGATATTACATGCTAATATATTATAAGTATAAATTAAACAACACAGGAGAGAAACATGCCCCCAATAACAATTTATATCAGCGAAAAAGAAAATGAACTAATCGAGAAATTAAAACGGTTTGCTCAGAGAGAATCGAGATCTTTTAGCAATGTTTGCTTACTTGCATTTAAAGAATTTTTAGAAAAACATGGAGAAAAAATAGAAGATCAAAAAGTCCTGCCCTTCGTGAAAAAAGGTAAATAGGCTATGGATGGAAGATTTTTCAGATGCACTGATTGTGATGAGCTTATTTGTTTTACCCAGTATGACACTGTGCCAGAGTATGAATTTCTACAGGATAAAGGGGATTTTGTTGAAATTTATTCAAACGAGAGAACCAGTTTTATAAATGAACACTCTAAACACAGAGTCGAGGAGTTAAAAATAAATAAGGATTCTTTTGTACGTGAAGGCAGCTATACAGATCCCATGGGAGAGGGTTACATTGAAGCTACTAATGGCAGAGAGGATTTTGTCATCAGGAGATGGAGAAAGGGTGTTAATGCTCCTTATGATTACCAGCTTATCAGAGGGAGAATAAAGGTAAGGGTCGAAAAAATTGAGGTACAAAAAAGCAATATAAGGAAGCAGATGGAGTTTGATTTTGGCAAGATGCCGGTATCGAAGATAGATGCCTTTATCTCAGTTTATGAGAAGATGGTATCTTATATGGATCCCGGGTGGATAGAAATTGAACTCTTTGAGACTGATAGCCCGACTTTATGCTTTGGCAAGGGAAACAATGAAATGATAAAAAAGTTAATGGAGGTTTCAGAAGAAATATTCAGTGGAGAGGAGCTTAAGAATTTAAATCAGTTTATTCTTGATAATAATAGTTACGACGGTGTAATCACGCTGATGGTTACAAGGCAGTTTAAAATTATCAGAACCAAAAAGAGAAGGGCAGAGATTGTTAAGTTCCCTCCAAAAGAGGAATTGATAGATATCAGGAAGGTTGGATGAGATTGGCGGTGCTGATTTATTCCTTCAGGAAAAAGGATATAAGTATCAGGAAAACTAAAATTGTCCCGCAAACTAAATAAACTCCCATGAAGGTTGTTGAGTTTCCAAAGATTTGACTGAGTGTGGCATGGTTATGGATGAATATCCAGTATAGTATAAAACAGAGGAAAATGGTAATTCCTAACCGGCAATGACCAAAGAGCATTAATATAATAACCAAACCGGTATAAAGTAAAACCTGCCACAGAGGTATTGCCAGTTCAATTGCTTTGAAGGTTTCAAAGTCCATATTCTTTCTTCCTGCGTGGTAGTTTCATCAGTGGAGATTTTTTTTAATTTGATAAGGTGAGATTAAATATATTTATTCAAATTTGAAAAGTAGCTATAAATTTCTTGCTTTCTCTTCTCTTTCAGCTTCTGTCTTGCATTTTATACAGAGAGTTGCGACGGGCCGTGCCTTTAATCTTTTGAAGCCTATTTCTTTCCCGCAACTTTCACAAATACCAAAGGTTCCGTTCTCTATCTGCTCAAGGGCAGCGTCTATTTTTTTAATCAGCTTCTGTTCTCTTTCCTTAAGCCTGATATAAAAATTCCGGTCAGATTCTGCTGATGCCTGGTCTCCGAGATCGGAAAATGTCTGTACCCCAGGGGTTACTGCAGGGTCTAAAGACAACATTGCTTCCTTAAGGAGGCTATTTTTCTGTTCCTCCAAAATTTTTCTTATTGGTTCGTATTTATTAGTTGATTCTTTTTCCACTTGCTTCGTTTTTGGTTTATTTACCATGATTTTCTCTTTAAACTAATTTGTTTAATACAGCAAATAAATATAGCGCTACATCAAATATAGCGCTATTAAATATTTAACTTAGAAATAATTTTCTGTCAAGTTAAAAATCAATTTTAGAAAAACTTGGCAATATTTTTTTGCTTTTGGAATAACATATTGATAAAATGAACAATATATCAATGTACCATTGAAACCTATTCCTGGTTAATTTTGCTTGAGAGAATATCCAGGGCTTTCTCAACATCATCTTTTAGTACTTCTAATTTAATCAGTCCTAATCCATTAATGTTTACAGGAAGCTGGGGAATTTTGTGGGAAAGAATCTGGCATCTGATTCCTTCACTTTCAAGAAGACCTTTGAGGACTAATGCTTCAGATTCGTCAGTCGTTGAGAAAACTTCATGCCACAATTCTTCTTTATCCATAAAATATCCTTTTATTAAGTATTTTTTCAAAACATATCCCTTGTCAAGGTTTTTATTGGAGGTTTTTTAAAAATATATTAAGAGGCCTCTGATTACACAGATTTTTTAATATGAAATTAATCTGTGTAATCTTGGAAACAGACTTTTTCAGAAATCTTTATTGAAAATCTTATCTTTTAGGATATATATTAATATAGAAAGGAACTATGTGAATAGAGAAATAGCGGATTTGTGCTTTTAGCTTTTGTCTGCGGCTTGATTAGGAAATCAGATGAGGGAAAAAGAGGCAAGGAGAGAGGATTTCAAAGAAAGGGATTCAGCTCAAGTTCCAATTAACAAATATAACCTGTACCTTAAATCCACTCCTCTAATCCAGGCAGATAACCCTGAAATAAAAAAAGTAGCGGCGCAGATATCAAATGGTGAGAAAAATGCTTACAAATTTTCCAGGAAAGCTGTAGAATGGATGGAGAAAAATATTGGCTGCAGACTGATAGAAAACTTTTCAGCTCTTGATACCTTGAAGTCAAGGGAAGGGGAATGTCAATCAACCTCATATCTCTATGCAGACTTTTTAATGGCTTCAAAGATCCTGTGCCGGTTAGTGGCAGGTATTGTCTATCCAAGTAACCTGAGAGGGTTTATCTACCATTAATGGTGCCGGGCTTTTCTTGGAGAGTGGATAGATATCGATCCGACTTTTGGACAGATGTCGGCAGATGCGACTCATATTGCATTTTTTCCGGAGAATGGGATGAACAACTAAGACTGCTGCAACTGTTAGGCAGGATTGAGGTTAATCTTTTAGGGATTGAATATGATAAGATGTGAAGAGATAATAGAAAAAGTAAATTCCTATATTAAAACCGGTGATGAATTCATAATAAGAAAGGCATACGTTTTTGCTGCCAAGGCTCACAGGAACCAGCAGAGATTATCAGGTGAGCCATACCTTTCCCATCCCCTTGAGGTTGCTTCGATACTGGCTGACCTTAAACTTGATATTCCTACAATTGCCACTGGAATTCTCCATGACACCATTGAGAATACAGATACTACATTAAACCAGCTAACTGAACATTTCGGTCCTGAAATAAGCTCTCTTGTAAATGGGGTCACTAAGATCGGCAGGATTGAGTTTACATCTTCTGAGGAGCGGCAGTCTGAAAATTTCAGAAAGATGATCCTGGCAATGGCAAAGGATATAAGGGTAATATTGATCAAGTTAGCTGACAGGGTCCACAACATGCGCACCCTCCAGTACCTGGCTCCGGAAAAGCAGAAGATAATAGCAAAAGAAACTGCTGATATTTACGCTCCCCTTGCAAACCGGTTAGGAATCGGTTGGATGAAATGGGAATTGGAAGACCAGGCCCTCAGGTTCCTGAATTCTGAGGTCTATTATGATCTTGCCAGGAAAATAACCAAGAAAAGAAAAGAGCGGGAAAAATATATTGAAGAGGTAAGAGATGTAATTCTATCCAATCTTAAAGAAGCAAATCTTGAAATTGAGGTTGAAGGCAGGCCGAAGCATTTCAACAGTATTTATCTAAAGATGATAAAACAAAACATAAGTTTCGATGAAGTCTATGACCTGCTGGGTTTCAGAATCATAACAAAGTCTGTTAATGATTGCTATGCGACCCTCGGCGTAATCCATTCTATATGGACACCGGTTCCGGGGCGCTTTAAAGACTATATTGCCATGCCAAAAGCTA
>MGDB01000130.1:0-5665 GCA_001790645.1 Candidatus Schekmanbacteria bacterium GWA2_38_11 | reverse complement strand
AGAAATGTAACTGGCTAAGGCAGTTGCTTGACTGGCAGAGCGATATGAAAGATCCAAGAGAATTTATGGAAGGGGTTAGAGTTGACCTTTTCCCGCATGAGGTTTATGTTTTTACTCCCAAAGGTGATGTAAAGAACCTTCCGAAAGGTGCAACTCCGGTAGACTTTGCATACAGCGTTCATACAGATATTGGGCACAGATGTGCCGGGGCAAAAGTCAATGGAAAGATGGTCCCTCTTAGAGAGGTTTTGAAAAGCGGTGATACAGTTGAAGTAATCACTTCCCAGATAAAACACCCGAGCAAGGATTGGCTTAAATTTGTGGTGACTCCAAGGGCAAGGAGTAAAATTAAACAGTTCCTAAAGGACGAAGAGACAGATACGAGCATAAAGTTGGGCATGGAGATATGTGAAAGAGAATTTAAAAAATACCATATGAACCCGACAAAACTTTTCCGGTCGCAGGAGTTCGTCAAGGCTTCTGAAAGCCTGGGATTCCCGAAGACAGAGCAGCTTTTTACTGCAATAGGATATGGGAAGCTGGCACCAATTCAACTGGTCAATAAGTTTCTGTCAAAAGAAGTGCTCCAGCAGCAGGAAGCGAAAAAGGAGTCCCGGCTGAGGAGCACTCTGAAAAGAATAGTTGGCAGGAAAGAAGAGGGGATCAAGATTAAGGAGATAGACAATATATTGATACGGTTTGCCAAATGCTGCAACCCTGTTCCCGGAGATGAGATAAGAGGGTTTATTACAAGAGGAAGAGGTATAACAGTTCACACAAGGGGTTGCCCTTTTATGAATAAAACAGAAGTAGATCCTGAACGCAGAATTGATGTAGAATGGGACTTAGCCAAGGAAACAAAAAGACCGGTCAAGATTTCAGTTACTTCAATTGACAAAAAAGGTATACTATCCAAGGTTACATCAATAATAGCTTCTAACAATATTAATATTGTATCAGCCCACATAAATACCAATGAAGATAAGAAGGCGACCATGAATTTTGTTTTGGAAGTTGGAAATGTTAAACAACTTAATAAGACAATAGAGGACATAAAAGAATTAAAGGAAATAACTTCTGTTGAAAGAGTAGTTAATAAGGCATAACTTTGTAAACTAAGTAGAGAGAAGAGGGATATACAAAACTAAAAATTTAAAACGCAAAGCTAAAAATGGTTCGACAGGTTCACCATGCAGCATCCTGAGACTTCGGCGTGAGTTCAGTCGAACGCTTGCCGAAGGACCACGTCTCAAAGCTTAAAACTTCAAAATTTTAATTTTTCACTTTATAGTTTGTATTTTTAATTTACTTCCTTCTCGCTACTTGCTACTCTCTACTTAACTCTCTTAGTTATAAGTTATAGGTCATAGGTTATAAGTTAGTTTTTTAAGAAACTGAACTATAAACTGGATAGGCGGAACATTCTTGTCCTGCCAAGACGGGGTTGGAAAACCCCGTCTATCGTAATTCAATATATTATCTAATAATGCGTTTATTATATAACTATATTAAAGGGGTGAACTATGTACAAGAAGGAAGTGATTGCGACAGATAAAGCGCCAAAAGCTATTGGCCCTTATTCACAGGCAGTTAAAGTGGGCTCATGGCTTTTTGTTTCCGGTCAGATTCCGGTTGATCCTGCTACCGGAGAAATAGTAACAGGTGGTATTGAGAAACAGACAGAAAGGGTAATGGAAAATATTAATAACATTCTTATTTTTAGCGGAATGGGTTTGCAGGATGTAATAAAAACTACCATATATCTTCAAAATATTAATGAATTTGCAAAATTCAATGAGACCTACGCCAAATTTTTTCCTCTTGAGCCTCCGGCACGGGCAACAGTTGAGGTTTCAAGGCTGCCAAAGAGTGTTGGGATTGAGATTGAAACTATCGCGTATAAGGAATAGTCTGGAAGCTATAAGTTATAGAGTTCGGAGTTGGGAGTTTGGAGTAAAGAGAAGACACCACTAACCCCCCTTTAGAAAAGGGGGGACGGGGGGATTTGAAAAGTGGAGTTAAAAATTTTTAAAATCCCCCTTTATCCCCCTTTTTCAAAGGGGGAATGGAAGTTGTAAGTTACTAATAGAGGAGATAAATATGAAAGTAGTTACTGCTCAGCAGATGAGAGAGATTGACAAAACGGCCATAGAGGAATGGAAGATTCCAGGCGTTGTATTAATGGAAAATGCAGGGATAAATGTACTTTCAACAATGGAAGATTACTTCGGAGATCTGAAGGGTTTTAAGGTCACTATTATTGCAGGCAAGGGGAACAATGGCGGAGATGGTTGTGTTGTGGCAAGGCATCTGAAAAACAGGGGAGGGATCCCGCAGATTATTCTTTTGGCAGAAAAAGAGAAAATAAAGGGTGATGCCAGAATAAATCTTGATACTGTATTAAAAGGCGGAGTAGAAGTTTTTGAAGTTTCAAACAGGGAGATGTTCAATGCAAGAATAAGAAAAATAATAAAGGAAAGTGATATCATAGTTGATGCCATCCTGGGTACAGGTCTCTCAGAGGCGGCAAGAGGCTTTTATGCAAATGTCATTGAGTACCTGAATGAGCTTGATACACCGATTGTATCCATTGATCTTCCTTCAGGGCTTTCTTCTGATACGGGCGAGATAAAAGGTCCTTCAGTCATGGCAGACGTGACCGTTACCCTTTGCCTTCCCAAAATAAGCCTGGTTAGTTACCCTGCTGCCCATTTTGCCGGCTATGTGGAAGTCGGGGATATAGGTATCCCGGAGAAAATTATAGAAGAGAGCAAAATAAATACCTTTATAATTGATGAAGAGGAAATTGGCAAGTTGTTCCCTCCGAGGCTTGCAGATTCTCATAAAGGTGATTTTGGGCATGTCCTTGTTGTGGCCGGTTCCCCTGGAAAAACCGGTGCAGCTATAATGACGAGCCAGGGTGCATTAAAGTCAGGTGCAGGGCTTGTGACTCTCGCAATACCAGAAAGCTTAAACACAATTGTTGGAATGAAACTTACAGAAGTTATGTCCCTGCCTGTTTCTGAGACAGATGAAAAGACTTTTTCTAAGAACTCAGAGAAGCAGATATTAGATTTTTCTAAAGGCAAAAGCGTTGCAGCGATAGGGCCGGGAATATCCACAAACAAAGAGACATCTGAAGTAGTGAGAAATTTAATAAGAAAACTTACAATGCCAATAATAATCGATGCTGACGGAATAAATGCTTTGCAGGGAGACCCAAGAATTTTAAGAGAGGCAAAAGCGGATATTGTTATAACTCCGCACCCCGGAGAGATGAGCCGGCTTTGCGGAGTTAAAAAAGATGTGATACAAAAAGACAGAATCAGCAGTGCAAGGGATTTTGCCGTGAGAAATAAAGTTCATGTTGTGCTCAAGGGGAAAAATACAGTCATTGCTGACACGCAAGGGAATGTTTTTATAAACTTAACAGGTAATCCAGGCATGGCATCAGGAGGAACAGGTGACGTCCTTACAGGCATGATTGCAGGCTTTATATCACAGGGCCTTTCTCCGGTTGATGCAGCCAAAGCAGGGGTATATCTTCACGGACTAAGCGGTGATCTTATGGCAGAGAAAAGAGGGGAAATGTCCCTTACGGCAATGGATATCCTTAAAGGGCTTCCAAAGGCTATTAAGAAGGTACAAAGACCGGAATCTGAATAAATAAAATGTTGGCAATATTTTATATGGTTGAAACGGTATCAGCTCAGGGGAGAGACGGATGAACAGTAAAATCTGGATGATTATTTTAGGGAGTACCCTGATTGCGCTGTCTGCTGTTCTTTATCTTGCTCAGATTGAAATATTTCATACTCCCCGTGATACATTTTTTTATCTTTTCCAGGATCTTGCCTTCGTTCCCGTTGAGGTTCTGGTTGTTACGCTGATTATAAACCGGCTCCTGAGCATAAGGGAAAAGCGTTCTATGTTAAAAAAAATGAATATGGTTATAGGAGCTTTTTTCAGCGAAGTTGGGACAGGTCTTCTGAAATTCTTTTCTGATTTTGATTTAAGCTATGAGGAGATCAGGGAAAATCTTATTGTGACCGGCAACTGGCCGGATAAAGAATTTATTAATAAGAAAAAATATCTTAAAAATTATGAATATAAAATTGAAAGTAAAAAGGGAGATTTAGAAAGTTTAAAAAAATTTCTTCATGAAAAAAGGAGTTTCTCACTGGCACTGCTGGAAAATCCTAATTTACTTGAGCATGAGTCTTTTACAGAACTTCTCTGGGCAGTGTTTCACCTTACTGAAGAGTTAGCCTTTAGAGATGAAGTAGGGCGGTTAAGTGATGCTGACTATGAACATCTTTCAAATGATATCAAAAGGGCATATGCCTTACTTATATCTGAGTGGTTAGAATACATGAAACATTTAAATAAGGATTACCCTTATCTATTTTCTCTTGCCGTAAGAACTAACCCTTTTGATCCAGAAGCATCACCTGAGATTAAATAAAAAGATTAACTGTATATATATAACATATTGTTATAAAGAGTTAATAAATACTAAGTAATTAGAGTCGACTGGTGAGAATAAAAGGTTTCTGTTAGGAAAGAATGATTGTAATTCTTTCTTGCCGAGGTTAAAAATTAACAGGATGGAGAATTAAAATAGACTGAGATGGGATTTAAATCATATTTTCCGCAGGCACTGCACACATTGACTTCAGACGGTCGTTATCTGTTTACTACACGAATTGCCCGCCTCTTTTCATATGGTTTTTTATCAGTTATCCTTGTTCTGTATCTTGCCAAGTTAGGTTTGAGTGAGACAGAGATAGGACTGCTCCTCACACTTACTCTGGTAGGAGATACTTTTATTTCACTGCTGATGACGACTACAGCCGAGCGCATAGGCAGGAAGCGGATGCTTATTATCGGTGCAGGATTAATGTTTTTTGCCGGCATAGTCTTTGCCCTTACTGAAAATGTCGTGCTTCTTTTAATAGCCGCCACTGTCGGAGTAATTAGCCCAAGCGGCTACGAAGTCGGTCCTTTCCTGGCAATTGAGCAGGCTGCGCTGTCGCAGACTGTTTCAAACTCCAAGAGGACAGATGTTTTTGCCTGGTATAACCTGGTTGGTTCATTTGCTACTGCAATCGGAGCTTTATTCGGAGGAGGGCTGATTCAGATTTTGCAAGGCGCTGGTGTAACTTCTATTAAAAGTTTTCAAATTGTTGTTTTTGGGTACGCTGCTATGGGAATTATACTGGGGCTTTTATTTACAAGACTGTCGCCACTTGTTGAGGCTTCAATTGAAAATAAACACGAAGGAACTCTGTCAGTCATCCAGAGCCGTTTCGGCCTACATCGCTCACGGAGAATTGTGCTGAAACTATCAGCATTGTTTGGCTTGGATGCCTTTGCCGGTGGATTTGTGATGCAGAGTATAGTAGCTTACTGGTTTTATGTGCGCTTTGGTGCAAAGCCAGCGCTGTTGGGAGGAATTTTCTTTGGTGCAAACGTTTTAGCCGGGTTTTCAGCTTTAGCAGCAGCGCGTATAGCTAACCGTATTGGACTTGTGAACACAATGGTCTTTACCCATATCCCGTCAAATATTCTTCTGATGCTTGTCCCCCTGATGCCAAACCTGCAACTTGCAATTGCTCTTCTTCTGCTTCGTTACAGCATTTCACAAATGGATGTGCCTACAAGG
>MGDB01000129.1:4261-14173 GCA_001790645.1 Candidatus Schekmanbacteria bacterium GWA2_38_11 | reverse complement strand
GAGTTGGAAAAAAACTGAAAGTACCGTCGTTTTAAAAAGGCTATAAAACTGATAGGATTCAAGGGTTGAATAATCCCCCCAACCCCCCTTTAGAAAAGGGGGGGAAAGGGGGGATTTGATTTCCCTTGAACCCTATAGCAACTTTTAAAAAGGAGATTTATAATTGTTTAGCAATAGCGTTTTCATCCACATACCTTATCAAAAAATAGCAGAATATAAACCTTTTGTATTTGAAAAAAAGATAAATTTAGAAATATATTTCGCAGGCAATGTCCTTGATGAAATTTCTCTGAATGATGTTAAGGTATTACAAGAACAGTTCGCAGATAATGCTATCCGGACAACATTCCATGCTCCGTTTCTGGATTTGAGCCCGGGTGGATTTGACAGGAAGGTAAGAGAACTAACCCTTTTTAGAATACGGCAGGTACTAAAACTTGCAAATATCATTCATCCTGAAAATATTGTTGTTCATCCAGGGTTTGATAATCTGAGATTCGGTGGCTTTGAAAATGTCTGGTTTGAAAATAGCATAACCACATGGAACATAGTTATCAAAGAGCTTCCCTATCAGGATATTTCAATTACCATTGAAAATGTTTTTGAGGAAAATCCCTTCAGCCTTGTGAAGCTTGTTTCAGAAATTAATTCCAAAAATTTTAAAATCTGCTTTGATATTGGCCATTTCAATGTCTTTGGCAAAATACCTCTCACACAGTGGATTGACAGCATAAAACCTCATCTCAGGGAGTTGCATATCCACGACAACAATGGCAATAACGATGAACACAAAGCACTTGGTGATGGAGGAATAGATATTAAAAACTTCTTTGTCCTAATTATTAAGGGCATGGAAAAGAATTTAATAACTACCATAGAGGCCCATTCAAGGGAAAATGCTCTTAAAAGCCTTGAGTGGCTGAAAAACAATCTGTGAGATTTTCTGCTAAAGTGTGTTTTGTGATTAGACAATTAAAACAAAATTACTCAGAAAAATCCCCCCACCCCCCTTTACCTGTCTGCCGTCAGGTAGGGAAAGGGGGGGTTGGGGAAATTTGAAATCTGTGTAATCACAGATTTCATACCATTTTCCATTTGACAGATAAAAAACATTATTAATATAATCCTGCCAATTTTTGTATCTCTTAAATTAAGATTACACATAAAATTATAAAGTAAGGTGTTAAGATGAAAAATCTATCAAGTATATGGTTTTTTATCATTATAGTTATCCTGGGTATCCTTATTGGAAATGTAATATCTGAACTCATGTTGTTAATTCCTTTAAACATCCTGACTAAGATCTTCAGTACAGGTTTTCCTATAAGTTTACATACTGCCACTTTTGATATGAAGGTTTTTCAATTTGACTTTGGTTTCACGCTGAATGCAAATTTAGGAACTGTTTTCGGTATATTTCTTGGAATCTATCTTTACCGGTGGATGTCAAGATAGGAAAACTTATGGAAAGAATATCAATAAAGGAACTGACGCCTGATACAGAGATTATAAGTTTTTATATAGTAAAAAATAAGCAGGTTTTCCAGAAAAAAAATGGTGAACCATATTTACGTTTAACCCTCGGGGATAAAACAGGTGAAATCCAAGCCCTCATGTGGGATAATCTGCCAAGTATAGAAGATATCAAAGCTGATGATCTCCTCAAACTTAAAGGAAGGGTAAACAACTATCAGGGAAAGCTTCAGATTACCATTCAAAAATTAGAAAAAACCGATTTTAATGAAATAGACCCATCTGAATTCCTTCCAGTAGGAACACAAGATCCTAACCTTCTTCTGTTCTATCTGGAAAAAATAACAGGCTCCATAAAGAATAAAAATCTCCTTGATCTTTTGAATTCCTTTTTAAAAGATGAAGAATTCCTGAAAGATTTTACAAAATTTCCTGCTGGAAAAACCCTTCATCACCCTTTTTTAGGAGGACTCCTTGAACATACAGTCTCAGTAATAAAAATCTGTGAAAGCCTGTCTTTCCTTTATGATTTTTTAGACAATGACATATTAATAACATCTGCCTTCCTCCATGATATAGGGAAAATAAAGGAGCTGAAATTCTCAAGGTCAATAAACTACAGCGACGAAGGTAAATTATTAGGCCACATAACCCTTGGGATAGAGATGGTAGATGAAAAGCTCCGCTGCCTCCCTGATTTTCCGCAAGAACTTTCCAATCACTTAAAGCATATAATTTTAAGTCACCATGGTGAATACGAATATGGCTCTCCCAAAAGGCCAATGACTCTGGAAGCTCTTATCCTCCATTATGCTGATAACATTGATGCAAAAGTAAATGGATTTAGGATATGGATGGAGAGTAAACCTGACTCATCAGACCCTAATTGGACAGAGTTCTGGCCTCTTATGGAACGATATCTTTTCCGTCCTAAAAATGATGGGTACAAGGAATAAACTGTAAGGAAGGAAAAGCTCTTACCAGAAATGCCACGATTGAGTTAAAAGCACATATACTCCTAAAATAAAATTTGTAACCCCATGGGCAAGTATGCATGAGAATAAATCTTTTTTGTAATATAAAAGACAATTATAGACAACGCCTGCTAAGATACCCGCAAGCCATTCATTATGCTCTGAACCAAAAAGTAACACTGTCAAGATAAAAGAAAACCATGTAAACTCCCCAATAGGAACGCTTTTGAAATTAGAGTTTATCATATATCTTATTAGAAAAGACCTCCAGAATAGTTCTTCAACTACTGGAACAACCAATGAAGTCCCAACAAGTCTAAAAAAAATTAGAAAATACGCTAATTCTTTATTATTGAATTTGTACGGATTAAAACTTGAATGGTTAAGTTTTGGGTAAAGTCCTTCTGGAAGAATCCATATCACAAAAACAACCAAGCCTATAACAATCGGAAGAAATGCAAGACTAAGCTTTATTTCATCATAATTCTTCCTGTAAAAAAATAAAAGGTATGCCATTATAATTGTTCTTATTGGATAAAATATATATTTGCCATTATAAAACTGATTACCAATAGCAGTCAAAATCAGAAAAACCGCAAAGGGCAGGACATAAGGAATATATAGGTTTAGACCTGACTTCTGTGTTTCATTTTTCATCTTGAATTTTGCTATTTGATTTTTTAATTTTGATCTCAATAATTCCCACAACCCCCCCTTTAGAAAAGGGGGGCAAGGGGGGATTTGATTTCCCCTTGCCCCCTCAACTCCTTGAACCGTATCCATATCTTCTATCTCTCCTTACTATCCAGTATTATCGTGACCGGGCCTTCATTATTAATTTCAACAAGTATTGAGGCTCCAAACTCCCCGGTTTCAACTTTTAATCCTGTCTCTTTCAGAAGAGAAATAAACTTTTCATAAAGAGGGATTGCCTTTTCTGGTCTTGCTGCCTCTGTAAAACTTGGTCTCCTCCCCTTTCTGCAATCAGCAAGAAGAGTAAACTGGGATATGACAAGAAATTCGCCTTTTATATCAAGACATGAAAGGTTAATCTTCCCCTGCAAATCTTCAAAAATTCGCAAATTTACAATTTTATCTGCAAGATATTTTCCGTCCTCCTCTGAGTCTGTTTCAGAAATGCCAAGGAGAATTGCTAACCCTTTTCCTATGGTTCCAACAGTCTCATTTCCAATGCTCACAGAAGCCTTCTTTGCTCTCTGGATTACTGCTTTCAAGTCTTATAACCCCTGTTAACTTCAAAAGATTCAAGCCATTTAAATCGTAGCAGAATTTAACATTATTATGGAACAAAAAAGCAAGATTAAATATTTTTAGTGAAGGCATGTTTGAGTCAGAATTTTATTAACGGCTGGTAATGTCTTTGAAAATAAAAGTACCTTAAAGATGAATTAATAGTACTATATTGTTTTTATTTTTTATACCAATATAATTTATTAATCCTACAAAATAAAACAATTTCTATCGTTTTAAAAAACTTCCTTAAACCAATTCCTTCCGTCTAAAAGCTCTTCAAAGAAACAGCATAACTAAAGAGTTTTCAGAATGTTGTTTTTCCCTCTTCAAGCTGTTGAAGAAGTTTCTTCAGGAAAACCTCTCTCTCTTTTAAGCTTTCACGGAAATCCATACTGTCGGTGTTAGCTATTTCCATTCGGAGGTCTGAAAGATAGCTTTCAAGGATTAAGTGCAGCATTCCAACCTCCTCTGTAGTAAGTTCTATCCTCAACATACTCCACCTCCTTTCTATTTTTACCTTATACTTAATACCTTATACTTAAAATATAGTTCACAAGGCTTAATCCGTCAATCTGAAAAGGTAAAATACCTTTTATTTTATTGCAGAAATTATTAGGGTATTATATTTTTTAATAAATTTTAAAAAACTTATTTTACCCTCTCCCTATTTGGCAAGGGAGACTACCCATTCATTCCCTCTCCCCGCTGGGGAGAGGGAGAGGGTGAGGGGAAATGAAACAAAACAAAATATAAAAATGTAAGGAGTTTCTAATGGCAGAAAAGAATATTGATATAGAAAAGGATTACAGGGATATCCTTAAAAGAAAGGCAAAGAGGCTTTCAAAAGATGAGCTGAAAAAAGAGATAATAAAGTTTTTAAGCGAAAATAAAATCTGCACACTTGCTACATGCGCAAATAATATCCCCCGTTCAACACCTTTGCGCTACAGGAATAAAGGTCTGGCCATTTATATCTTCACTGAAGGCGGAGGCAAACTTAAAAACATTCTTGAGAACCCGAATATATCTGTGAGCCTTTACGGCGATTATTCCGGGTTTGAATCTGTCAAGGGACTTCAGATGTGGGGTAAAGCTGAGATAATAAGGCCTGAGGACGGCCAGAAATATATTGATGCAAAGAATATAATAAAATCAGAAGAAAGAGAAGATTTAAAGAGGCTTGGAGTTAAAGCCCGACCTGATATGAAAATAATAAAAATAGAGGTATCAAAAGCCCGGTATCTGAACTTCCCTGATGGAATTCTTAACCAGGCCTGGAGTGAAGAGGAAAATTGAGATGCCTTTTCACCCTCTCCCCTGATGGGGCCGGGGTGAGGGGGATGTAGCTATAGAAAGTTATTGCCAAGATGGATAGGTCAGGGTTTCCAGACCCCGCTGTATCCTGAGTTTTTTTACCAAATGTAGTTGGAATAACACCACTACTTTTGTTACAAATATTTTTAATAGGAGTTTTTAAATGAATAAATTAGATTTAAAGGCAGTATCTGATCTAACCTCAAAAAATTATCAATCCGGTTATAACTGTGCAGAGGCTGTCCTTTCAGCTTTTAAAGAAATCCTTAAATTAAATCTTGATGTAAAAATCGCAACTCCAATGGGTGGCGGAATAGGAGCAGCAAAAGATCTCTGCGGGGCCATGAACGGTGGAGTAATTGTACTCGGAGCTCTCTTTGGCAGAAACAATCCAAATGAAAAAGTAGATAAAATATATCCTCTCGCAAAATCCTTTCACGACAAGTTCAAAGATGCATTTGGGACTACTTGCTGCTGCGAAATAACAAAAGGTATTGAATGGAAAAGTGCGGCTCACAAGGAACACTGTGCAAAGGTTGCAGCAAGGACAGCAGAGATTTTGGCTGAGGTTATTAACGGAGCAAAATAACCCTTGCATATAAAACAATAGCCGAGGCATCTTGCCTCGGTATAATGTCAGGCAGGATGCCTGACCTATTTTCGGATAGGTTCTTCACTGATTAATTGCAATTCCCAAAGGTATTTCCTTACCGCTTATTATCCTCTCTACCTTTTCCCTGCATCTGAAGAAAGCATCCACTACGTCAGGGTCAAACTGTGTTCCCTTACATCTCTCAAGTTCCTTATAAGCAGTTTCAGGAGAAAGAGCATTCCTGTAAGGCCTTGTTGATGTCATTGCATCAAAGGTATCAGCAACAGCAAGTATTCTTGAGCCAATGGGAATTTTTTCCATTCTTAAACCATCAGGCAAACCCTTACCATTGTAAAATTCATGATGGTGTTTTATTATTTCAAGAACTTCATTTTCCTTAATCAGGAATTGTAAAATTTTAACCCCTATGCTGGGATGAGTTGATACATGCTTATATTCTGATTCTGTAAGCCTGCCTGGCTTGTTAAGTACATCTCCCCTGATTCCTATCTTACCAATGTCATGAAGTAACCCTGAAAGACGTATTTTATCCACATAATCTGAATCAAGTTCAAGCTCCTTTGCTATTATCACAGAAATTTCTGTAACCCTGTGAGAATGTCCACTGGTGTAAGCATCTTTTGCTTCCAGTGCCTGTGCCAGGGCTTCAATTGCATTAAGAAAAACCTTTCTTATTTCTCTTGTCTGCTCCTCTACTTTAAGTTCTAAGTTATATTGATATTCTCTGTTCTTTATAATCAGCATCCTTCTTTCAAAAGCTCTCTGAACACTGATTAACAAACTTCCAAGGTCGAAAGGTTTAAGAATGTAGTCATATGCCCCTAACTTCATAGCCTCAATCGAATAATTGATATTTACCAGCGATGTTACCATAATAACTGCTACATCTCGATATTCAGAAAGAATTCGTTTTAAAAGCTCTATGCCGTCCATCCCTGGCATTTTAATATCTGAAATAACAAGCTGGTAATCTTCTTCTTCAAGCTTCCTTAAAGCCTCCTGCCCATCTGCAGCAGTTGAACAGAGATAGCCATTATCCTCAAGGCTTGTTACAATTAACTCCCTGATACTCTGTTCATCATCAACTACAAGGATTTTTTCATCTCTATTAATGGACATCTTCAGACAAAGCCTCCCAAATAGATTCCATCAAATCCTCTGACTCAAAAGGTTTTTTTAAGAAATGATTACCTGTTTTTTCTAAGAATACTGCTGTTTCAGGATTAACCGTATCTCCTGTAATAAAAAGAATCTTATCTGCAATGGCTGGATTTTCAGCTCTCAATAAATTATATAATTCTTTTCCTCCTAACTCCGGCATCTTTAAATCAGAAATCACTAAATCATATTTTTTTCTCTTAATTTTATTTATTGCTTCATATCCATTTTCTGCAAGATCTACTTTATGACCTTTGCTTTCAAGTATGATCTTTAACAGAGTTCTTATTGCCTCCTCATCATCAACTGCAAGAATCTTCCTGCTCTCCATTGATTTTAGATCGTGATTTTTTTCTTTACAAACAGCCTTAGCCATCCCTTCGATTACAGGAATTTCAACAAAAATAGTTACACCTCTATCCTCGTGGTTATTCTCAGCACAAATTCTTCCATCATGTTCTTTAATTATCCCATAGCTTAAGCTTAATCCTAAACCTGTTCCCTTCCCTATAGCCTTTGTAGTAAAGAACGGATCAAATATCTTTTTCAAATTTTTCTCCGGAATTCCTAATCCATCATCCTTAAAGGAAATACGAATAAATTCCTTCTCTTCTTCGGGATTCTTGCTCCCGTTTCCTGAATTATTTCTTCTTATAACTTCTGTTTTAACCTCAAATCTTCCTCTATTATGGGCTTCAATCATTGCCTGTTCAGCATTTATTATAATATTTAAAAATACCTGCTGGAGCTGCTGGAAATCAGCCATTGTTTTTGGAAGTTCTCTATCAAACTCAGCTATGACCTCAATATTTGTGACCTTCATCTCATATGCTTTTAACTCAAGTGTCTTAATAATGACTTCATTGATATCAATATAGTCTTTCTCTAACTTTTTTTGCCTTGCAAAGGTTAAGAGATTTCCTACAATCTTTGCTGCACGGTTTGCCTCATTAAAAACCTTTTCAACATCACCTATCAGGTGTTCATCTTTTATTTTCATCATTAATAATTGTGAATAACCTATTACACTTGTAAGAGGATTATTCAGTTCATGGGCAACGCCTGAAACAAGCTGTCCAACCGCTGCTAATTTATCAGACTGCAAAAGCTGTTCCTGAACAGCCTGTAATTTCTCCAATGTCTCTTTTAATTTTTTATTAGATTCAATAAGCTCTTTCTCAGAAATCTTCTTTTCAGTTATATCTCTTACCATATGTACTGACCCGATTATTTTACCTTCATAGTTAAAAAATGGTGAGGCAGAAATCAAAAATATACTTCCTTTGAATAATCCCTCTCCATCTATTTCTCCTTCACAATACTTTCCAGTATCAATAACCTTTTTGTGGGGGCAATTTTTTAGAGGTTCTTTTTTGCAGTGGAAAATCTCATAGCATTTCTTCCCTATTAATTCATTTGGTTCAATATTGAATTTATCTGCCAGAGTCTTATTGACTCTTAATATGTTAAACTCCTTATCATGGATTGAAATTAAATCTGTTATTGAGTCAAAGGTATTTTCCCACTCAGTCTTTGCCTTAATGACATTTCCAAAAAGCCGTGCATTGTGGATTGAGGTTGCAATCTCAAGACCTATTATCTCTAATAATTTCATATTTTCTTCTGTATATACATTAGGTTCTCTCCTACCTACACTTAAAAAACCAATTATTTCTTCCTTTGAAATTAATGGCACTGTCAATATTGATCTGATGCCAAATCTTTCAAACATTGTTCTCTCACCCCTAAAAACACTCTCTTCTTTAAGGTCGTGGCGCAGGAGTGACTCTTTTTTTACCACATTTTGCTCAAATGCAGTCCCTTCTAAAGGAATATCAACTTTTTTCTTTAAGGTAATAGCCCTATCTTCAATGAGATATAAAAAATTAAGTCGTTTTTTAGAGCTATCAAACAGATGAATCCCTCCAATATCAAATGGAACTAACTCCTGTATTTTTCCTGCAACTATTTGCATAATTTCATCAACATTAAAGGTTTCACTTATAATTTTTCCTATCTTATTTATCATCTCAATCTGGTTTACTCTCTTCTCTGATTTTTCATAAAACAATGCATTCTCAACAGCAACTCCTATCAATTCCCCGATTGAATTGAGAAGGGAAATTTCATCTTCACTGAATTTTTTATCACCTTTATTTGCAATTGCCATCACCCCTAATACCTTATCTTCCTTTGCCTTTAAAGGAACATAGGCACCTGCCTTAAACCCCTCTTTTTTTACTGCATCAAGGTTTGAGCGAGGGGTATTTCTGATTTCCTCAAGAGCTATTGTTTTACCTGTGATAAAGGCTTTCCCAACCAGACCATCATCAGCCTTAAGAGACCTCACACTATTAACAAACTCATCTGAAAGTCCATAAGAAGCTTTGAGCAGAAGGCTATAGGTAGATGCATCAAACAAAAAAATTCCTCCACCATCTACTCCTATGACTTCTATAACTTTTTTAAGTGATATATCTAATACCTCTTGAATATTTAAAGTCGTGGATATAAGAGATGATATTTCGTAGAGTGAATTGGTCATCCTGTTTTGCTTTAAAAGATCACCTTCTCTCTGCATAAGAGTTTCTGCCATTTTATTAAATGTGTTACCCAGGAATCCAAGTTCATCCCTTGTGTTCAGGCATAAATGCTCAGGCCTTTTCCCTTCTCTTATCATTTTAACTCGTTGGGTAAGCTGACCGAGAGGCTTTGTTACAATTTTCCTCAAAGCTATAAAGAAAAACATACCGGCAATGAACGATAAAAAAAGAAAACTTATAAGAGTGCGCAGAAAATGTGAGAATAACTCTTTTCTGAGGTTTTCTAAGCTCCTTGCAACGAATACCACGCCACCACTATTACCCTTCTCCTTAAAAGGAATTATCGCCTCATAATGAAAATCCATTTTGTCTTCCACACTTAAGACCCTTCCATTCATTATTACTTTTTTAATATTTTCATACGCCTTTACATGTTTCCATCTCTTATCTTTTGAAAGAGATTCTAAATCCATTCCAATTAAATCCTTCTGATCTGATGCAATTACTTTAAAATCTCTTGAGATTACAAGCACTTCAGCTGGGATTTTAGTCTTTTTCCTGCTATCCCCGTTATCAACGAGCA
>MGDB01000129.1:0-4250 GCA_001790645.1 Candidatus Schekmanbacteria bacterium GWA2_38_11 | reverse complement strand
CCGTTACCTTTTGTATGGCATGAACTACATTTATCTCCTAAAGCTACATGTTCGACCATTGTCTGTAAAGAGGAGATTTTATTATTTCTAATTAAAGCATTTGCTGCAGATGAAAGCCCAAAGGCAATCTTTTCAGTTTGTATCTCAGATTCTTTTAAGAGGAATTTTCTATCGTGCAGATATTCAAGGAATGTGCCAAATGATGTTGCAATAATCAGAACAATCACAATAGCTAAAGTGATTTTTAAAGAAATTGAGGAACAAATTTTATTAAACTTTTCTTTTATCATTATTACACCCAATCACATACATGGTTAATTATTATTCGTCTCATCGCTGGTTATCGTAGGGGTTTAAAATTTTAAACCCCTACAACGGTTTTAATAAGCAATTTTCATGCCAAAAAAATTAACCATTTGATTTTTTGTAACCTATTGTTTTTTAATAATAAAAAAATTAGCACTGATTTTGTAGTAGGAAATTGCTTAAGAAATGGCAAATTTTAAAAATTTGCGTGATTTTATTGACGGCTGGAAATGCTTACTTTACTTTTCCTCTTAATTCCTCTTAAAACGCAAGCCTCAGTATCTCCCCCTTTGAAAAAGGGGGATTAAGGGGGATTTTTTATATCTTCCTCACATAAATATCCCTCGCAATATCATAATCCATTGCAAGGGTTGTTTCTTCAAAGACTATTACAAAGCTCGGCTGCCTCTGGTGCACCTTCACCATAACCCCGGGAAATAATCCCATAGATGAAAGCTTATCAAGCCGGCTGTGCTCTGACGTGCACATATAGACTATCTTCCCATTTTCTCCTGCTTGTAAAGATTCCAGAGAAACAACAACGCTTCTTACCTTGTCTCTTTTTTCTCCGCAACACTGTCCGGCAGGAATTGGTTTCCCATCCGGACAGAACCTCGGGTGACCAAGAAGTGTACAAATACTGTCAGCAACCTCATCATTTAATATATGCTCAAAATCACATGCCTGTGATTCTGTTAACTCATTATTTTTTATATCAAGAACATCAAAAAGAAGCCTCTCAGCTAACCTGTGTCTTCTGATAATATCCATGGCATTCTTTCTGCCTTCGTCAGTAAGAGTTATCCTCTCCTTTGGATCAATTATAATCATTTTCTTCTCAACTAAATTCCTTAGCAAGTCATGTCCTATACGCTCTCCAAATGATTTTTTTATAGTATCAACATTTACCTCACCTTCATCAGCTAATACGCCAATAAGCTGCAAAGCTTCCTCTCTGTGTTCAGATGTAATCACAACTTCTCCCTCCAGATAGGCGGGACATTCTTGTCCCGCCTCTATTTAAAAAACTTTCCAAAATCAGTTTCACCCCTATATCTTATTGAACTATATTTATAACCTTCTGAATGCTCAACAATCCCTTTCCTCACCGGATTATCCTCTATATACCTAATTCTGCCTAACACTTTTTCTCCGTCATCAAGTATATAATCATAAAAACCACTTTGCCAGATAGAACCTCGATTACTATGTGTTTCATTTATCTGCCGTGCTGAAAAACCCTTAATCGACTTCATACATTCTGAAACATTCTTATCTTCTGGAATTATTATTAGATGTATATGATCAGGCATAATGACAAAAGATAAAAGATAATACCATTTCTTCTTTCTACCAAACAAAATTGTTTCTAACACCATATCTGCAGATTTAGGTTCCTCAAATATCGGTTTTCTATTAACAGTAACAGCTGTTGTCATATAAGGATAATCTTTTAAATGTATATGATTTAATCTTGGCATAGCACTTTTGAGGCAGGGTTAGAAAACCCTGCCTATCGTTATAGGATTGTTTTAACCAATTCCTCATGAATGAATCAAATTTTATGGAGTATGGTTTTTCTAACTACTATACCAACGGTACATACTGCAAAAACAAATTAAGTAACCCGCCTATTAAAATCGCATAGGCAAATATAAAAACAGTCATCAACGTCGCTCTTTTAATACCCTGTTCTTTTATTATCACGAAGAAGTTTGCAAGGCAAGGGACAAACAGGATCATTACTGATATGGCAACTGTTATCTGGTGGAGGTTAAGGTAACCTTCTCCGGCAAGCTTAAACAATCCGGCAGCTCCATAGTCTCTTCTTAGGAATCCTACAAGAAAAGCTTCTGCAGTCTTATCAGGAAGCCCTAAAATTCCGCTCACAACTGGCTTTATACCCTGCTCAATTATCTCTAAAAGACCTAACTTGTTAAATAAAAAAAGTATAAAGGTACCAAGCATAAAAAGTGGAACAGCCTCTTTCATAAACCACTTAACTCTGTAATATGTTTTAACTATAATGTTATAGAGTTTGGGGATTCGCAGAGGAGGGATCTCGCTTAAAAAATCTGATGATTTACCCGGCAGCACCTTTGCAGCTAAATATCCTACAATTAAAAGTTGTAGCACCACTGTAACTATAACTATTATTAATGCCTTTGGAGACATAGAGCCAAGCATTCCGAGTATTACGCCAAGCTGGGCTGAACAAGGAATCCCCAGGGCTAAAAGCAGTGTTGCAATTATTCTCTCTCTCCTTGTATCAAGAATTCTTGTTGTAAGGGTAGCCATTGTGTCGCAGCCAAGCCCCAGCACCATTGGCAGCACAGCTCTGCCGTGAAGGCCTATTTTCTTAAAGATCTTATTTGACATTACAGTAAGCCTTGGTAAATAGCCCGAATCCTCTAAGATTCCAAAAAAGATGAAAAAGAAACCAACTATTGGAAAAACAATCGCAACTGAATATGTAAGGCCAACAGTTATTACTCCATATTCTCCAACCAAAAGTTCTTTGATTATTTTCACAGGCATAACAGTTTCTAAAATCCTTGCTGCAAATGGATTTATATATTTCCCAAAAATAATTTTCTCAAATAAATTAACTGCAATACCTGCTCCAAGGACTCCGACAAATTCATACATTACCAATAAAACCAGCAGCAGTATGGGAATGCCTATGACGGGATGCATGCACAGGTTACCAACCTTCTCTTTCCAGGCTTTAGGCTTTTTACCCTCAACACTTACGGTTTTATCAAATATCTCATTTATCTTTTGCTGCCTTTCTTTAAAAATTACAAAATTTACCGGCTCTCTAAAATAGGACTTTGTCCTGGCAACAATTCCTCTGATTATATCTAAAGCTAAATCTGGCTTTTTTCTTTTCAGATATTCAAGAAGGTCCTCATCCTCGGCAAGTAGCATAAGAGATAGAGCCCTTTTTGAAATTGTAAGCTCAGGAACAAATCTGCTTATCTGCTTAACAGCATTTTCTATGGGCTCACTGTAGGTAAAGTTGAGGATTGCTTTCTTAAAATCCCCAAACCCTCCTCTAAGTTCCGGGATCCCCCTTTTCTCAGTAGCAACAGTTGCGATAACTTTTATCCCCAAAATCTTAGAAAGTGATTTTGTATCAATATCTATGCCTCTCTCCTGTGCCTCATCATAAATATTTAGAACCAAAATTAAAGGAAACCCCATCTCACCAAGTTGGGAAGTAATTAAAAGCGACCTTTTAAGGTTTTTTGCATCCGCTACCTGGATTATGCCAGTAGGGTTCTGGGTCAAAAGCAGATCTCTGGTTACTCTTTCATCTTCAGAACGGGGCATGAGGCTATTGACTCCGGGACTATCTATTAATCTGACCTGAGTAGGATTCACTCCTAATTTTGGCAGAGAAGCCTGCAGAACCCCCTCTGTTACTTCAACTGTTGTTCCCGGGTAGTTAGACACTGTAACATATTTTCCTGTCAGGAGACCAAATATCACACTTTTACCAACATTTGGATTCCCTACAAGAATTATTGTTGGAACTTCTTTAGAATCTATTTTAACAGCTTCCTGATGGTGCATATATATTTATCAAAATTGAGACTCAATCGCAATATATTTTATCGGGATAGATTTGTCAAGGGTTTTTCAGGGTTTTCTTTTTAAGATTGTTGGGGAATAAATGACGAGAGTGATGAAGTAGGGAACGACGTCCCTGTCGTTCCTGATTCCTCTCACCCTTCCTCTCCCCTAAGTGGTTGTGTCATAATTAAAAAAATGGTAGCCACAGCCTTCAGGCTGCGAAAAAATTACAATAAAATAGTTATACGCAGACTAAAGACTTCGGCGTGAGTTCAGTCGAACGCCTGCGCCTACCAAAAAATAGGATTCACAGTCTGTAAGTGGAGAGGATTAAGGTGAGGGGGAACATTCTGTCCAACACAGAG
>MGDB01000128.1 GCA_001790645.1 Candidatus Schekmanbacteria bacterium GWA2_38_11 | reverse complement strand
CGTAATCTCTCCTTTGCCTGTTTTGTATTTCACAAGAAAATCGGGGTAATAATAGTGCCTTACTCCAAGAAAATCGTAGGGAATAGAAAAATCAAGATGGTCATTTTTTACATAGGAACTTATCCTTGAATCCTCTTCAAGATAAAAAGCAACCGTATGCTCCCATGACCTATTATCTGTAACAACATGACTTACATGACTTTTCAACGTAGAATGCGCTGGACGGACTGTGCGGAAAAGCACCTCTGAGGTAGAACCCTTTGGTCTAAACCTTTCAATTATTGGCAGTATTGGGGCTTCGCCTTCGGCTATATCGGGTTCTATAGCAGTAAGCAGCCTTTCAACAATAATCTGTATATATTTTTCAAGGGCTAATTCATTAGGTTTTGCATCAATGAATACAACTTTATCCCCGAAAAATTTCTTCACAATAGCCAATACCTGAGGAAACAACATCTCCCGTGCCTGCCATTGAAACTTATCTTTATCCTTTAAGGCATTTGTTATACGCCTTGCTATCTCATAAAAGGCTTCTTGTAATCTCTTTGATTCGTGAAACGGGTTTCTATCCTGATAAACTTCCTCTCCAGGACCCAATCTGCTTGGGGAACCAATCTTATAACCCACCATTCCTTTGGATACCACTTTTGTTGGCTCTTTACCAGGATCAACGGTAATTTCCTTTAGTTTAGAAATATCAGCCTTTATCCTGCTTTTCACATCAAGGACATACCCCTCAACACGCGGAAATTCTATCTTTAAATGCTCTCTGTCATTTAATGCCTGAACAAGAGTTGATGGTGGAGGTGGTGACGTAGGCCCTTGTCCTTTTTTCTTAACAGGTATGACTTCAAAAGGTATTCCATAAACATCCACATATTCAGCCGGCAGCATTCCATGTTCATCGAGGGTATAGTTCATCCTTCGTAATCCCCTGCCAACCACCTGTTCGCATAAAAGCTGAGATGTGAATGCCCTTAAACCGAAGATCTGAGTGACGTTATTAGCATCCCATCCCTCAGTAAGCATTCCTACAGAAACAACGCATCTTGTCTCCTTCCCTGGCGGTTCGCCTTCCCCTTTCCACTCGGTTTTACCTACGGTTGCCACTTTGAGCCGTAGACCTTGTGCCACTTCTTCTTTCGTTTGTGTTCCGTCACTGCTCTCTGCCTCGTTCAAAAGTTTTGTATCAATTCTCATTGTCGGCTGAAAGATTTCAGCATTTCCCAAAAGTTCTGGAAAGAGCTTACCGTTGGTAAAGACCCTTATCTTCTTTTTCCCCGATGTATCTTCAACTATTTTTTCTCCACTGATATATTCAAAAATAATCTCTGCAAGGTCGGTATTGTCACACACGCAAATCATTACCGGCGGCACAGAAAATTTGTTTTCTTTGAATGACTCAAAGGTCTTTTTCCACTCGCCTGCAAGGGTGACAAGCGCCCCCTCTGCCTCCCTAAACACCGATTCAGGCTTAGGCTTCCGTCTCAGTGTTACCCTTTCAGAGGCGGGCAAGGCATCATTAATCGTCTTCCATAAATGAAAATATTTAGGAATAGGCTGCCCTGAATTATCGTCCACAGGCACTCTTGGTATTTTAACAATGCCGCTTTCTATAGCGTCCACAAGTCCAAAATCAGACACAAGCCAGGGAAGCGGCGAACCTTCAGGGTATCCGCTCCCTTGTATATAAAAGGGAGTTGCTGAAAGGTCAACGCAGAAATTGATTTTCCGGGTAAAATGTATTTTATCAAGACCGCCTATCCAGATAGTAGCCTCTTCCTTTTCCTCTTTAATCCTTTTTCTCTCCTCTGCTGAAAGTTTTTCAAAATCCTCATCAGATTCATAAGGCGCTGGCCGATAGGCATGGTGTGCCTCATCATTAAACACAAGGATATTCTCCTTATTTTGCCATTCCGGCGACGCCTTTTTAAATACCCTTCTATAAAAGGCTTTTTCGCTTTCTTCTCCCCTTTGAATTACACTTCTCTTCTTGCTATCGTCAACAGGCAGGAAAGCATGCCAGTTTGTTATAAAGAACCTGCCCTTTGAGAGCATATCCATCATTGACTGTGGAACAAGGTCAAACTTATCATAGTAATTTTCCGGATTAGAAGGATACAGGACAGTAAGCCTTTCGTTTACGGTAAGGTTTGGACACACGACAAGAACAGCATCAGAAAATCTTTTATCGTGCTTATATTGATACTTATTTAAGACAGACCATGCTGCAACCATCGCCATTACAATAGTCTTTCCACTGCCTGTTGCCATCTTGCAACCGTATCTCCTGAGCGGTTTATACTCTTTTATAAGGCCAGACTCTGCGGGAACATCTTGGGGAATGGTTATCCCTTTGGGATTTTTGGGCGTTATTTCTGTAAGATAGATGATCGTCTCCACTGCCTCCCTCTGGCAGAAAAACAATTTCCGCTCTCTATCCGGTGAATTCCAATGTTGAAGCAGTCTCTCAGTAACTCCTGTAACGCCTTTATATCCGCCATCACGCCACTCTTTAACCCTCTGGCGGATGGTGTTCACCAGTTCAAGCGGCTTAAATTGTTCCTCAGCAAAGAGTCCTATTTGCCCGTTTTGGCTTTTTCCCGTGCGAAAATAGTAACCCGCCGGTCTTCTGCCTGGCAACCTTTTTGGCTGACCCTCATCATAAATCCAGTATTCCCTTGGCTCTTCGAAAGGATTGTTCAGTATGGGTTTGTCAACTGCAAGTGTCATAAGCGTTTATTTTTTTAAATTATGGCAAGAATATCTTTTGTAAAACTATCTTAACGTTTTTGATTTCATGGGAATCTAAAGTCCCCAATCGTTTTATGATGTATTTCTTTTCCAAAGTTGCTTGCTTTCCAAGCCTGATATATGATTCTGCAATAAGACCGCATGCTTTCCAGTTAACAATCTTATAGTCTGCTTCAGTAACGTATTCCTGCGCGGTTATCCTTGCAACAAGGATGTCCTGATCGCCTGCATCATAAAGAACAATTGCGGGTCTTTTAGAAACGACTTGCAAATCGGTATGCGGGAAGCCTACAAGAACGATGTCTCCAAAGTTATAGCTTGTCATAAATGGCATCCTTTGCGTCATAGCCGCTCATAAATTCAGACACCGCAAAATTGCGCCATGCAGCCTCCTCATCTTCCAAAAGCAGCATAACCCTGATTTTTGACTCTCCGGATAGTTTGCCCTTTAAATCCTCTGGAATAGACAGATGCCCATCCGGCAATATCTCTGCTAAATATTCATAGGCTTTCATAGTTAACCTCCTTCAAAATTTTTAATCTTGAATTTGAAATCGCCTTTATCATCAATGCCGATTATCAATTTCCCGCCGTCAGCATTTGAAAAGGCACAAATAGCCCTGAGATATTCGTCACGCCAGTTGGATTTGAATTCCACATTCTGGGATTCAACTGGTTTTAAAGCCATATTTCCTTTCTCTTTTCTCAAAAGCCGTTTTTCCACCATCCAAGATTTCACAAGCATGTTCGCGAATGCCTTGAGCATCTAATGTGTCTTCACACTCTTTGACCCTCTCTTTTGTATATTCAATGCTACCAGTTAGATAATTAAACTGTTTACCATCTTTATTTTTCCTGTCATCGCCATTTCTATTAGCGACAATTATTTGCTCGGAATCCGCACCAATTACAAGATTTGCATTGTGACTCACCAGTATGATTTGGCGCTCCTTTTTCTTGTCTTTGAGAAATGGGACAATCTCAGCATAAACAGATCGACTATCTAAATCGTCTTCAGGTTGATCTATAAGCAATGGCCACGTATCGTCTGATTCGTCAAGAATCAGACGCAAGGCAAACAATGCCCTTTTGCCAGGTGTCATTGTTGGCTCAAAGAATCCTCCTATCTTGTCACCCTCCATTTCAGCAGTAAAAAGAATCTTTTCCGTCAGCATTAAAATTTCCTGCGCGACTTCTTTCTTATCATTACCTGAATTGACCTTTTGCTTTCCTGAATAGATGGCAGACAGAAATTTGACAGGATTTTCTCTAATGTCTTTTATCTTGAGTGAGCCTTTCTCAATAAATTCTGATTTATCTCTAGTATTTATTTTTTGCGTTACTATCTCAAGACTTTCATCAAATCCATATTCAATCCCAAATTTGATACCCTTAAGAGAGCTTTGATCCGCATCATTTATGTTTGTTGTTAGCTGTTCCAAAAGAGATTTTCTTTGATCTATTTCTGATTTAGTAGATTTTTCATATTCATTCAATTTGCTTTGGATATTTTTCTTCTCTGTTACCGTATCATCTATTGTCTTGATAGTTGCAATATGTTCGTTTATTTTATGAACAAGATCTTCCAGTTCTGTATTTTTTTGATATTTCTCGATAAGATCACTATTGTCTTTCTTAATTTTCAATATCTTTTCTTCTGTCTCTGTTTTTTCTTTTTTCATGGACTCTTTATAACTGACTACTTGTTTATTAGCCTCCGCTATAATTTCCAACTCTTTTTTTATTAAATCTTGCCTAATGCCATCTTGGAGTTTTCTCGGCAAGTTTTCCAATAATGGTAAAGTCATAATCTTTAGTGTCTTGAAGAAGTTTATCTCGGTTGACACGCCCGAGATCTGCAAAAGCTCTGTGTTGATTTGCTTAATTCTGCTCTCATGTGCAGATATATCTGCGGTAATCTTTTTATAGTTCTTTATGTCATCTTCGCTCAGTTTGTTCTCTTCCTTTAACTTCACTATCTTTGAATTAAGTTCTTCTTTTCCCTTTTCAACAGCTTTTTTATCCCCTAAATCCTTCAGTGTGTTGTCAAGAGACTGAATAGTGACAGACAAAGAAAACCATTCATCAACGTACTCAGAAATCTGCTGGTTGTGAGCATTGATGTTGCTCTCTGTCTGTGTATATCTTGCTTCAAAAGCTGGGAGAACTTTAAACAATACTGGCGCAATTTTATCTTTTATCTCGTCAGGATCTTTGCTCTTTTCAAATAAGTAATTTTGCGGAATATAAACAATCTTACCAGGGCTTTCGTCATTCGACTGCCCGTTGTCCCATTCAACTGCGTACGCAAAAGTAATTTTGTTCCAATAATAATTCTCTCCCTCTCCCGGCCCTTTAATCATATCCTCAGTTCGTTTCTTGTCTATGGAGTGCGCGACATAAGCAAGAAGCGCTGATTTGCCAGACGATCTGCTACCTATAATCGAACAAAAATTTTTATTGAATTCAATTTCCTCTGGAAAATCATTCGTATTGTTAAATTTGATTTTTCGTATAACCCTATACCCATCTTTTTGATCAGGTTCTATGGGTCCAATCCAGACTCTCTCACAAGGTTCCGGCTCATAAAATATTTGCTTAAGACCTTCAAATGTTGGATCGGCTTTTATCCATGTAATATCCTTAGTTATTATTTCTTTTCCCTCACCATCTTTCTCAACAACTCTTTTGCCTAAATATTTTTCTAACTCATCAAAGGAATGAGCATCACTACCAGAAACAATTGGCTTCTTTACAATCAACTGCTCTTCATCTTCAAGCCTGTGAATATTTAAAAAATGTTCTTGGTTTTGAATACCTCCAAAAAATCCATCACTAAATTTATCAATTTCATCTGTGATTGCTTCTTTTCTGTGCTTACCTCTCTCTGGACGAATCCCGTCGTTATTAGCAGCCGTTAATACCAAGAAATGATCTTGACGAATAGCTTTTTTGCCAAAAGTCTCAATAAAGGCTTCATCTATACTCTGTCTTGTAACCGATGCCGCTTTAAAATCGGCTTCCGTATTTAAATCTGAACAGGTAATAGGCCTTTCATCAATGCCTGTTTTAACAATATTTAATTTACTTAAAAATTTATCAACGTTTTCTAAGGGGCAATGATTAAACAACAAATGAACATTAACTTCTTCCAATGCTTTATTTACAGACTCGTTTAGTCGCACCTCAATATTCAGAAAAAAAACTTTTTTTGAATCGGGATATTTTTTTTGATAGTGTCTTAAAAAGGTTGAGTAATTATCGGCAGAAAAATAATCAGTTATTCCAATAACGTCTACATCCGATCGCTCTATTTTTTCGCAGAATTCATCCCAAATGTCTATATCGGCAGAAACAACATACCTGTTGTCCAGCTTCGTGTGTGGGGTATGCACATGCAAATCCCATTTACGCCATTCTGAACCTTTTGGATATTTGAAACCTGCCATCTATACCACCATATAAGAGAGTTTCAATATAAGGGTCTGCACATGAAGCAAGAATAACCGGATCGACATCTCTCCTGATTTCTGATTCATATCAGCATGAATCAACTTTTTAACTGTTTCATTCTTACCCCGTGTCATTTCATCTCCCTCACCACCATCACCTCATTTCCCCTATGGTCAATAACCTTGACGGCGATGTGTTTTTCAGTGCCTAATTTGAATGGCAGGGAGCGGGTGCTGGTGAGGAGTTCAAATTTGTCTTCATCTATTGAGGCTTTTAAAGCCCTTTTTAATTTGTCCCACGCTGTGGAATCAGGGAAGAATGCCTGAGATACGCAGAAGGTGCGTTTGTCGTAATCGGTATCGACAAACCATGCGGCTATCTTATCACCGTTATCTGAGTAAACTTCGCCCGTCAGGGGGTCGTAAATATCAACGCCTTTGAGAACGACTTCGTACTTGCTATCTTCTTTTTTGCCTTTATCTTTTGGCAGGTCACGACCTGCCCCTACAACTTTGATCTCAATATCAGGTTCTCCAAATACGGTAAACAACTGGCTTGCGGCTGTGGTTTTCAATAAATCGCCCATAAGGACGTCAGGACGTATGTGTGAATAAAAGACCTTGATTTTTGGATGCTTGACGTCCTGTGCTGCGGCATCGAAGGCAAAACCACAGAAGATAATCGCATCGTACCCGCTGAGATAGGCGTCGTGGATACCATCTTGAACCTGTCTTACGGTAACCGGCCCATGCGGCGGTCCAAAGGATACAGCGACTTTCCTCAAGCCGTTCTTTTCCACAGGCTCACCTTCAGCATGGATAAAGCCACCGCCTACAGGGATAAGGTTTTCGAATTTCATCCGCTTGTTTTCAGGGAAGGTTACACCGTCTTTGCGAAGGAGTTCGATAAGGGTATGGATGTGATTTTCGGCATTAATTTGATTTGTTTGTAGGGGCAATTCATGAATTGCCCCTACCTCTGATTCAAAATTCACACCCTCAAAATCCGCCGATGAATGCTGAGGGATTCCTTCAACGGTAAACGGTCCTGCTACACGAACCATTCCCCTGTCAATCTCTGGTTTATCAAAGAGTATCTCTTTCTGTGCTGGTTCATTTTGAGCGATGGACTTTAAGGTAATGTGAGTGACTTCTTCGTAAATAAAACCGCCTTTAATACCCATCTTCTCATCGGCAAGCTTGTAATAGGGGAATACTGCTGTCATCAGCCTCTGCCGCGCAAGGGTAAGGGCGACCCGTGATGTATCACAGGTGATCCATCTCCTGCCCCATTGCTCGGCAACATAGGCAGTTGTCCCGCTTCCACAAGTGGGATCAAACACCAAATCGCCGGGGTCTGTGGTCATGAGGATGCAACGTTGAATTACTTTTGCATTTGTTTGAACAACATAAACTCTTTCATCACCACCGTAACCAACGCCGACATCATCCCACACGTTATTCATTCCAAATACAGGATAATCAGTTTTATATCGCTTGTAGCAAATCCTGTTACCTCTGATTATCAAGCGATTTTCTTTTAATAAATTAATTAAACCTTCCCTAGTTGTTCTCCAATGTCTATTTACTGGTGGTTTAAACTTTTTTCCATCTATTTCAAATTCAAAAGAAGTGCTTTCAGAGTATCCATGTGAACTCAAATCTTCGATATGTAATAATTTTGCTCCTTCAGGAATTTCCTTAACAGAATCCTTCAAAACAATATCACCATTTTTCAACTCTAAATGATCAAACATCCAATTTTCAGCTTCACTTTTTTCTAGAAAAAGTTCACGATATTTGATAGATGTTTTGTCTTTTGCATACCATAAAATATAATCTGCAATTGATGGTAGTAAGACGCTCGTGTGTCCCGCGGTTTTCAAAAAGGTAATCACGTTAACAAAATTCTCTTTCCCAAACACTTCATCCATCAACTCTCTTACATGATGTATATTTTCATCTGAAATCTGGACAAAGATGCTTCCTGTATCTGAAAGGAGGTCACGACATGACAACAATCTATCTCTTAAATACGTAAGATAGGAATGTATACCAAGCTGCCATGTATCACGATATGCCCGTATCTGTTCTGGTTCGCGCACGAGATACTCATCCTGGTCTTTGACGTCCCGCTGTTTTGTTGATGGTTGAAAATTGGATGAGAATTTTACGCCATACGGCGGGTCAAAAAAGATGCACTGCACCTTGCCTGCCATCATTTCACGCTCAAGGAGTGAGTTTGCAACAAGCAGGGAATCTCCCAGAATCAACCGGTTTGTCCAGTCCATCTCGTGCTGGTAGAATTCAACAAGCTTTTTTAATGGCAAATCAGGCGTTGCAAACAGTTTCTTCTGGGGGTCTTCCCTTTTGACTGAGCGGATAATTGCCTCTGGCGCTATACGCTCGTGGATATGCAACGATACGGTTGGAACTTCAAAGGACGTGTGTTCAGCCTTGCCTGCCCATACGAGTTGAGGATCAAGGTGCGGGTCATATGCGTACTTCTTTGGCTTCAGTTTTGACGTGTCATAAGAGGCGAGTCCTACAGGAACGGCATTTTTTCGGGTATCATCATGTTTGTAAACCTTTTGACGTGTCATAAGAGGCGAGTCCTACAGGAACGGCATTTTTTCGGGTATCATCATGTTTGTAAACC
>MGDB01000127.1:22024-36001 GCA_001790645.1 Candidatus Schekmanbacteria bacterium GWA2_38_11 | reverse complement strand
TGTTAATGTATAGCATCCTTGGATCTGATTGATGCTGCTCATTGCCAAAAGTGGCACCTGGCGCAGACGGTCCAACTCCATTTGGTGAAGTTGAATAAGCGTCGATGATTATATTAGGGTCGAATTCAAACATAATAGTTGTAGCATTACTATTACTGGGGCTTAGAAATAGAAGCAACGCTATGATACTCACCACCATTAGAACTATTACTCTTTTTTTCATTTTTATCTCCTTCAAAAATCAAACCTCAACACCACTTCCCATGCTTTACTATATGCAACATATGTGCCACAAAACTCTCTTTTATGAATTAATTTTTTAACAATTTGATTTTTAAGAGAATATTTTTTTACTGAGTTAACTGAGTTAATAAATTTACAAAAATTCTAAGTATTTTTCAATAAAAGTGTCCAAAATTATGACACTTTTATTGTCACTTATGAAAGAGTTTTTTATTATAGAATATATTATTTATTATCAATAACATAACCCGTTATTTTTTAAAATTTTTTTACAAAAAATGTTCATTTTTTGGACACTTTCTTTATTTTCAATCCTTTGAGTTATTTTTCATTTTTGCTTTAAAAGAGTTCTAAAAAAGTTCTTTTTAAGCTCTCTAAATCCATAACTATTCTTACTGTTGTTGGGACTAAATAACCTGATCTTATTTTTTTAAAATCCCTTCTCCTACAGAAATAGGCTTGTTTTTTAGCAAAGGATCCAAATAGGTTCCATAAAGATCAACCTGTATCCTATCTGGATTTCTTAGCCTGTACTCATTAAAGGTTACCTCTTTTTAAATCTCTTTCTCCCTAAAATGCCCACCCCGATCAGACCAGAACCTAAGAGTAAAAGGGTTGTGGGTTCAGTGACAGAACCAGGGGCGAAGACATTAGCTGTATCAAGGCTACCATTATCTAGTACTCCAGAAGGTACAATAGCTGGTGGAAGACTTGATATAACACCAAAGACTTTTGAGCTCTCTCCATACCCAATTTTTGGTAGAAAAATGAATGTCAGTTCGCCAAAACTAAAATCCGCCAAGGAAGGCGTCTTAATACCTGTTGAATCAGAAATATAATAGATTCATCATCAGCAGCGGAGCCCCCTACATTTACACTTGTAATCAGACCCAGAAAAGGTATTGCAATACCACTTGCTACGTCTGAAGAAGGTGGTGCGGTATTAACTACTATCTGGTAGAGATATAGATAGTTGCCAAGGGTAGCGGCATCTATACCTGGCCTAACCCATGAGTAAATGGTACCATCCGGACCTGTAAAAGGATCAAAGTCAAAGGTGTCTGAAAAACTATATGTTGCTGCACCAAACAAACCATCCACATCACTACCTAACACTGAAGTAATGGCCAAAGCATGGGCTGTTCCAAAGCTCAAAAACATGGTCATTAAAACAATCACTATTCCAGAAACCCATACTTTTTTCATTTTCACTATCCTTTCACCTCCTTTAACTTATAACTTAATTTTGTTCTGAAAAATTAAACCTTACAAATGCTTTTGTGTTTTTTAGTATGCAATAGTTATGCCATCTATTTTTTAATTTGAAATTTAATTGATTAATAGTTTTATATTTTGGAGGATATATTTTTAAAAAAAGTGTGTAAATTTTTTTAAAAAGTGTTCAATATTTGAACACTTTTTTATAGTTCAAGCCTTGCTGTTGCATCAAGGTCAAACTTATCCCTTTCTCCTTTTAAAATCCTAAAGTATCCTGCAATCCCAACCATTGCTGCATTATCAAGACACAGTTTATTGCTTGGATAATAAACAGTTAACCCTTTTTCATCAGCTCGTTTCTTAAGTTCTAATCTTAATCCCCTGTTGCATGCAACTCCTCCTGCTATGGCAATTGAAGAGCATTCCCTTTTATCTGCTGCCTCAATTGCCTTATCCACCAAGACATCTACTACTGCTTTCTCGAAACTTGCTGCAAGATCAGACAAATGTTTTTTAGAAATCTTTTTAATCTTAGCACGTTTTGTTTCTTCATCATATAGTCCATTTTTTTTTAGATAAGAAAGCACTGCGGTCTTGAGCCCGCTAAAACTGAAATGGAACGGTTTTTCCTGCATATAAGCCCTTGGAAAAGGAATGGCTTCCGGATCCCCTTCCATTGAAAGTTCATCAATTACAGGTCCACCCGGATAACCTAAACCCAGCATCTTTGCTACCTTATCAAATGCCTCACCTGCTGCATCATCCACACTTTTGCCCAATAACTTGTAGTTTCCAATTTCTTTAACAAAATAAAGATTTGTATGCCCTCCTGATACTACTAAAGAAATATAAGGAAATTTTATCTCAGGCTTCTCTAAAAGTATGGATAGCAGGTGCCCCTCTAAATGGTTTACACCAATAAACGGGATTCCTCTGACAAAAGCTATTGCTTTTGCTACTGAGAGACCAACAAGGAGAGAACCCATAAGCCCCGGCCCTTTCGTAACAGCTACTGCCTCGATATTTTCTAAATTTATCCCGGCCTCTTTTATTGCCCCTTCAGTTATTGGAATGATGGATTCTAAATGCTGCCTTGAAGCAAGCTCCGGAACAACTCCTCCAAACCTCTTATGGATTTCTACCTGAGAAGCAACAATATTTGATTTTATTTTATATCCGTCTTCAAGAACAGCAGTTGAAGTTTCATCACAAGAACTCTCTATACTAAGAAGAAGCATCATTCTCTCCTTCTACAGCAACTCCTCTGTCAATACTCACCCTATGCCCCTTACCGTCTGCTTGCTCAATAGCTTCAATAACCTCATTCTCTTTACCAGGAGCAAAAGCCAAAAAACAACCTCCACCTCCGGAACCATTAATCTTACACCCCAAAGCACCTGCTGATTTTGCTGTATGGATTAACTCTTCTATCTTTTTTGTGGAAATTTGTAATCCATCTCTTAATATTGAATGCTGTTTATCAAGCCACCTTCCAAAAGATACATCATAAACCTCTCCTTTATCAATAAATCCCTTTACTTCTCTGGTTAAGTCTCTTGTCATGAAAGTAGCTTCAAGTTTTAACCTTGGTTCTTCAGGTAATTTTCCTAAAAATTTTTTTATCTCTTCTATCTGTGTCTTCCGGAAATCAAAGGCCCTGTATTCTTCTCTAATCTTTTCAACTGCAGAATATACATTTGTTTTGATTCTATTTAAAACTCCTTTTGTGTCTTTCTGTACCAGACTATCACCAATAACAAACCCGTTCAGTTTAATTTTAAGCCTTATAGCTTCTGTCTTTTTTACTGAATCCCCGTCGCTTCCGGAATCAATGTAAAGCAATCCGCCTAAGCTTGCGCAATAATGGTCCTGCATTCCTCCAGGTTCGTTAAACTCTTTAACCTCAGCCTGATATGCTAACTCAGCTAATTCTTCTTCAGATACTACCTTTTTACTCTTTGATATAGTTAAGAGGAATTTGATCCATGCCGCTACCATTGCAGATGAACTTGATACTCCTTTGCCAATTGGAATGCTGCTCTCAATTATGCAGTCATATCCCTGATCAAATTTATATCCATATCTTGTTAAAACGGTAAGACAACTCCTTAAATAATCCCGTTCCTTCTCAGGGGTAAAATTTTTAGTAGATAATTTAATTACCTCTTTTTCTCCTATATCAGGCATTTCAATTTTAAGTGCTCTATCCTTATTTCCGGTTCCTTTTATTCTTATTCGTAAATTAACTGCAGCTGAAATGACAGGTAGTCCAAAATAATCCTGATGTTCCCCAAAAAGACAGATCCTCCCAGGTGCAGAAATTGTGATGATTTTATCTTTATCCATTTCTTTAAAAGTCTTTAAATCTCCCCCTGCCCTCTTTTTTAAAGGGTGGTCCGAAAATGGACGACTTTAGTCACCCCTACCCCGGGGTAAGGGAGGTTTTAGCATCCCAATTTTTGCGCTATCGTGTGAGGTAATGACTCATGTGAGTTTGCTTCAATAATAGCTTGACAAATTGCTGAATCTCTATTGTGGGAAAGTGAGAGAAATATTTTTGAAACCTTTACTTTTTTTGCAAAGGACAATGCCTTATTATGTAATATAATCTCTGGTTTTCCTGATGCATTATTGACAACCTCAATATCCCTCCATCTTATTTCCTTTGGCGCTGCTTTACCTTCAGGACTGAGAGCTTTATATACTGCCTCTTTTGCAGTAAATCTTGCAGCGTAGTGCTGATATTTATTTCTTTTACCTTCACAATATTTTATCTCTCTCTCACTGAAAACCCTTTTCAGAAATTTTTCTTTTTCCTTCTTGATAATTTTCTTAATTCTTGATATTTCTATATGGTCTATACCTATCCCTACTATCAATATCCTTCCTCTTTAATTAATTTATCAATTCTTTTGCCAATTTTTAAAATTCTTTCAAGTTCCTTTAAATCCACCATGTTAGGACCATCACACAGTGCTTTCTTAGGATTTTTGTGAACCTCCATATAGATAAAATCACAGCCAAAAGCCAGAGCAGATCTTGTGAGAGGCATTACGAATTCTCTCTCTCCGGAAGAGGACTTACCTGCTCCGCCCGGGAGTTGAACGCTATGAGTAGCATCAAAACCTACCGGGTATCCAAACCTGCGCATAATCGCAATCCCTCTGAAATCAACCACAAGGTTGTTGTATCCAAAGGAAGTGCCTCTCTCGGTTAAAAGGATTTTCTTATTTCCTTTATGCTCGATTTTTTCAATTATGTTTTTCGTATCCCACGGAGCAAGGAACTGTCCTTTTTTAATATTAATCGGTTTTCCCTTCTTTGCGATTTCCTGAAGCAGATCCGTCTGCCTGCATAAAAAAGCAGGTACCTGTATTACATCCAATACCTTGGAGGCATTATCAACTTCAGAAATTCTGTGGACATCTGAAAGGACTGGAAGTTTTAGCTTATCTTTAATCTCAGATAAAACATCCAACCCCTTTTCTATTCCAGGGCCTCTGTAAGAATCGACGGAGGAGCGATTTGCTTTGTCAAAAGAAGTTTTAAAAATCAGTGGGACATCGACCTTCTGGCACAAATCTTTTAGTCTGGCTGCAATCTCTATACACGACTTTCTGCTTTCAATTACGCAGGGGCCAGCAATCAATAAAAAGGGATTCCCATTGCCAATTCCAATATTGCCTACTTTTACAGTCGTTGTTACCATTGGATTACTTTCTTTGAAAATCCTTTTAGCGGGGTTAGAAAACCCCGCCTATCGACCTGTCTGCCGACAGGCAGGTAAGCGGAACATTTTTGTCCCGCTAATTTTCTAATCTCATTAAATACTAAATTCTAATATCTAAATCGTTCGGCTGAGTTCGGTCAAAGTCCTCAGCCGAACGATCGGACACCACTTTTAAAACATCAATTTTGCACTTTTCATTTTGCATTTTGCACTTCCACTTGTTTTCCCGCTTCCTACATCTTCTCCGCTTTCATACTAATATCAACTGCAGTTGCTGAATGGGTAAGTGCGCCAATTGATATAAGATCAACCCCCATCTCTGCAATCTTCCTGATATTTGAAAGGTTAACCCCTCCGGATACTTCAATCACTGTTTTTCCACCTATGAGTTTTACAGCCTCTCTTAACTCATCTACATTCATATTATCAAGCAAAATGATTTCAGCCCCGGCTTCAAGAGCATCCTGCACCTCTTTTGAATTGGAAGCTTCAACCTCGACCTTCAAGTAAGGAGGAATAAAGTTCCGTATTCTTTCCACTGCCTCCTTTATTCCACCACACAAGGTTATATGGTTGTCCTTTATTAATACCGCATCAAAAAGACCAAACCTGTGATTCTCTCCTCCGCCAATTTTAACAGCATATTTCTCAAGCATCCGCCATCCAGGCGTCGTTTTACGGGTATCCACAATTTTTGCCTTCGTCCCCTCTACCTGGGAAGCAAACTTTGATGCATAGGTTGCAATGCCTGATAACCTCTGGAGAAAATTGAGAACAACCCTTTCGTAGGTAAGAATAACTTTTGCGTTTCCCTCAATTAATTCTATTAGTTCTCCTTTAGGAACAAAATCCCCATCTTTGAAAAAGGGTTTAAAGTTAAAAGTGAGCAGTGATTTTTCAAAAATCCGGGGAACAAGATCAATCCCAGCCAGAATAAGATCATCCTTTGCTATGATCTTTCCTCGCGCCTGGGTTTCCTCTTCAATTATCCCGTCAGTGGTTAAATCTCCCATTCCAACGTCTTCATTCAATGCCCACTCAATTATCTGGTCTACTTTCTTCCAATCAAGTCTCACCATAATTATAACTCCTCGAGAGCTTTAAGATGCCCCTCAATCTTAATTTTTTCTTTTATCAACTCCCCGTATTTCTCCCTGTCTTTCTCTATTACCTCAACCGGGGCATTATTTATAAAAGCCGTGTTTTTAAGTTTTTTGTCATAGGAAGAAAAATCCTTATCTATTTTGCTGAGTTTTTTCTGGAGTCTCTTTTTCTCATCCTCAAAATCAAAAATCCCTTCAAGAGGGATAAATATTTCCATGTCCCTGACAACACCGGTTGCTGAAGCCTTTGGCTTTTTTATATCCTTACCAGTGACAATATCAGATGCCCTGCATAATTTTAAAATATACTCCTTCATGGAATCCAGTTCCCTTTTCTCCTCTGAACCCGGCATTTTTATAAATACCCGTACCTTGGCTGCAGGAGGAATGTCCATCTCGCTTCTGATATTCCTGATCTCTCTTATTAGGTCCTTAAGCCTTTCCACACTCTCAGCAGCCTCCTGATAAAAGTAAGCGTCCCATTCTTTAGGATAAGAAGAAGTCATTATGCTCTCAGTTTGTTGCTGGGCTGGTTTCCTTTGCGTCATTATATATTGCCAGATCTCTTCTGTTATAAACGGCATGAAAGGGTGTAAAAGTCTTAAAGTTTTTTCAAGCACATCAATCAAAACTTTCTGAACCGTGCTCTTTCTCTCACCCTTCTCATCTGTTAAGTCAGGTTTTGTAAACTCAATATACCAGTCACAGTATTCATGCCAGAGAAATTGATAAATGTAGTTGGCTGCATCATTAAACTTATAGTTTTCAAAAGCAGATATTACATCTAAAATCAAACGATATAATTTACTATAAATCCATTTATCAATAGAGGAAAGAGAATGCTCTCTTATTTGCTCATCCTCTTTATCAAAATCCTTTGTATTAGACATAACAAATCTTGAGGCATTCCATAATTTATTAACAAAATTGCGATACCCTTCAAGCCTCTCTTCTGAAATTCTTATATCCCTGCCCTGAGCAGCCATAGCAGCAAGGGTAAATCTAAAAGTGTCTGCTCCATACCGCTCGATTATATCAAGAGGGTCAATAATATTCCCTTTCGATTTGCTCATCTTCTGTCCTTCAGCATCCCTTATCAAAGCATGAATATAAACGTCTCTGAATGGGATTTTCTTCATAAACTTAAGCCCCATCATTATCATGCGGGCAACCCAGAAAAAAAGGATATCAAATGATGTTACAAGGCATGATGTAGGATAAAATTTTTTAAGCTCCTTTGTTTCCTGCGGCCATCCCATGGTAGAAAAGGGCCAAAGTCCTGAGCTAAACCATGTATCAAGGACATCATTCTCCTGCTCCAATTTCTCGCCACCACACTTTGAACATTTTAAAGGCTCAGCCTTAGCCACAATAATTTCACCGCATTCTCTGCAATACCATGCTGGTATCCTGTGGCCCCACCAGATCTGTCTTGATATACACCAGTCCCTTATATTTTCCATCCAGTCAAAATAGGTATTCTCCCAGACTTTAGGTATAATCCTGATATCTCCTCTCTTAACAGCTTCAATAGCAGGAGCTGCCAAAGGCTTAGTCTTCACAAACCATTGCTTTGAAAGATAGGGCTCAACCACAGTCTTGCACCTGTAGCAGTGCCCAACTGAATGGAGATAGTCCTCTATTTTTAATAAAAACCCTTGGGTCTCTAAATCTTTCAGTACAGCCTCCCTTGCCTTAAAACGCTCCAATCCCTTATATACCCCTGCCTGATCGTTCATAAAGCCATTTTCTGACAGGACATTTATCTGCTCAAGATTATGCCTTAATCCTATCTCAAAATCGTTTGCATCATGGGCAGGTGTAATCTTTAGAGCCCCTGTCCCGAACCCAGGATCAACATAGTTATCTTCAATTACAGGAATTACCCTTTTCATCAAAGGAAGAATTACCCTCTTACCTTTAAAGTTTTTATATCTCTCATCTTCAGGGCTTACTGCAACTGCTGTATCACCTAACATGGTTTCAGGCCTTGTTGTGGCAACAGTTATAGATTTTCCCTCCTCATTCGAAACCGGGTATTTAACGTAATATAATTTTCCTTTTGTCTCAGCATATTCTACTTCTAAATCAGAAAGAGCTGTACGGCATCTCGGACACCAGTTTATTATATAATTACCCCGGTAAATCAACCCCTCTTCATAAAGACGGATAAAAACCTCATTCACAGCTTCAGAAAGGCCCTTATCCATTGTAAACCTTTCTCTCTGCCAGTCACAGGAACAGCCCATTTTTTTTAGCTGTTTGATTATAAGCCCGCCCTTTTTTTCCTTCCATTCCCATACCCGCCTGATAAATTCTTCCCTTCCAATATCATCTCTTTTTACTCCTTCTTCCTGCAACTGTCTTTCAACCACATTCTGAGTGGCAATCCCTGCATGGTCAGTACCAGGAACCCACAAGACGTTATAGCCATCCATTCTTTTAAAGCGAACCAGAATATCCTGAAGTGTATTGTTAAGCGCATGACCTATATGCAAAGTCCCCGTCACATTTGGTGGCGGTATAACAATTGAATAAGAAGGTTTATCTGAATTTTCATCAGCATGAGAAAAATTCCTGTCTAACCAGAAATTACCCCACTTCTCTTCAACTTTTGTAGGATCATATACTTTTTGAAGTTCAATATCCATAATGCAAAAAGCTCCTTTATCTTCTTATAAGCAAAATGAAGGAAATATATTCTAAAATCGATAGACGGGGTTTTCTAATCCTGTCATATAGGGACAAGAATCTCCCTCCTATCGAATGTGATTTATGTCTTTCACAAAATTAAACTAACAGAAAGGTCTATAGCTGTCAAGATTACTTCCCTGACTTATAACTTATGACCTATAATTTATAACCTCGTATGCTTTGTGCTTTTCACTTTAAACTTTACGAGAGTTCAAGCGAATTTCTTGAACCCTATTACCTTCTGCTCTTTTTGCAATCCACTACAAGCCATTATTCTGTTGACATTTAACTCATAACTATTTTAAAAAACAGCCCTGACCTTAAGATCTCTTTTTAGAGGCTATATTGTAACTTTCTTTTGTCATTGCGAGCGTAAGCGAAGCAATCCCGACGGGATCGCCACAAGCTGATAAATCAGCTCTCGCGACGATCCTTTGGATCGGATGGCTTCGGTCGCTTTGCTCCCTCGCCTGCCTGCGGTAGGCAGGCAATGACATTACAGCACAGTTCACCTAAAATGATACCGGAGGTTTAAATGCAGTCTGAGGAAGATATAAGAAAAGATTTAAAGTTATTCGAGAAATTTTTCCAGAGGCTTACAATCGCTAAGGAAAGAGAAATAGCTCTGGCAAGAACCGGAAAAATGCTTGTTTCCGGAGAAATCAAGGAGATGAAAGAACTTGCGGTTAATATTGAATCTCTCTTTGGCAGAAATTCAACTATCACGAATTTCAGACTTAAAAAAATCTTTGAAGCAGAAAAGAGCAAGTATGAACTAAATATGAAAGGTTGGAAAAACAGGAAGGACTATGTATTGCAGGCATTTGAGAGAATGCTAAAAAGTAAAAAAAGTGAGGAACAATGAACTCTTCAGGAATTAAGAAGATTTCTGGCGGAATTAATGCTGTTAAAGGTATTAAAACTGTAGGTATAAGTTGCGGAATCAAAACCAATGGCAAAAAAGATCTTGCTTTAATACTTTCCGAAACAATAGCAACTGCTGCAGGAACATTTACTACTAACAGACTTAAGGCAGCATGTGTGACCGAAAATCAAAAACGGATCAAGCGAGGTCTGGGACAGGTAATAATTGCAAACAGCGGTAATGCCAATACATCTACTGGAAAAAGAGGGTTAGAAGATACAAAGGAAGTCGCTGCCTTTACTGCTGAGAACCTGAATATTCCAGAGGAACTGGTACTAACTGCTTCAACGGGAATAATAGGAAAACCGCTTGATGTTGGAAAAATCAAAAACGGTATAAAGAAACTTATAAGCAAGATTAATTCAGGAGATTTTTCCGGTGCATCAGATGCAATACTAACCACTGATACTTTTGCAAAAGAATCAGCAGTTGAAATTAAAATAGGAGAAGGAAAGATAAGGATCGGAGGCATTGCCAAAGGCGCCGGAATGGTTGCTCCCAACATGGCAACTATGCTTGCCTTTATCGCAACTGATGCAAAAATCAGAAAAGATCTCCTCAAAAAGGCTCTTCATGAGGCAGTAACAGATTCTTTTAACATGATCACTATAGATGGTTGTATGAGTACAAACGACATGGTCCTGATTCTTGCTAACGGCATGGCAGACTGCGGGGAATTTAAAGCAAAATCTAGGGAGTTCCCTCTTTTCCAGGAAGGGTTGAAGTTAGTTGCTAAAGAACTTGCTAAGATGATTGTTGTGGATGGCGAAGGAGCAACAAAGCTGATTAGAGTCAAAGTTTCAAAAGCAAGGTCAAAAAAAGCTGCTAAGACTTGTGCAATGGCAATTGCTAATTCCAATTTAGTGAAAACTGCTTTCTTCGGCGAAATCATGAATTGGGGAAGAATAGTAGCAGCTCTTGGTGCTTCAGGGATAGAATTTTCACCTGAGAAAGTTTGCATTTTTTATGATGGTGAAAAAATTGTTGAAAATGGGTGTGCTGCAAATTTCAATAAAAACAAGATTCAGAAGATTTTAAAAAAGAAAGAAATCATTCTGGAAGTCTGCCTCAATCAGGGAAAAAACAATACTACAGTCTTGACTTCAGACCTTTCTTATGAATATGTAAAAATTAATGCATTGTATAGTTGAATTATTTTGGCTTGACAGAAAAGATGGTTGTGCTATTAACTGCTTGACTTGGTTTGATATTTAGACTTTGGTATTTGAACTTAAAAAAAATTTAGCCTGTAATATTTTTAAACGTTTTAAAAATTTAGAATAAAAAGGGGGTGTAGAAATGACCAGAGAAGACCTGAAAGACAAGGTGAGAGAAGACCTTGGCCTGACCAAACAAGAAGCGTCTGAAATAGTAGAAGGGGTTATAGAAACAATCAGGCAGACGTTGTCTAACGGGGAAGAGATCATATTAAGCGGTTTTGGGAAATTTGCTGTACGCGAAAAGAAACAAAGAGCAGGAAGGAATCCCAAAACAGGACAAGAATATGAAATATCTCCAAGAAGGGTTGTAAGTTTTAAGCCGTCAAAGGTTTTTAAAGACGCACTAAATGTAAAATAGCAATACAGTTCCGGTTCTTGTTAGTCTTTCACTTCAATTGCTATAATTTATTATTATATTTCATGATGCCGTTTCAGTTTTCTATATACTGGAACGGCATCAATTAATTTTCTTACCAAGTTCCTTCATCACAAGTTTAACATCTTCCCAGACAGATCTCTTTTCACTTGGATTCCTGAGGAGGTATGCAGGGTGATAGGTTGGCATAACTTTTATTCCCTGATAGGAATGGAATTTCCCTCTCAGGAGCGATATTCTTTCCTGCGTTTTTAAAAGGGTTTGAGCAGCAAAGGTCCCAAGGGCACATATGACTTTAGGTTTTAAGATGGAAAGTTGTTTTATGAGAAATGGTTCACATTGCTGAATCTCATCAGTCTCCGGATTACGGTTATTGGGAGGTCTGCATTTGATGATATTAGCAATGTAAACTTCTTTTCTGTCATATCCCATAGATTGTATAATTTTTGTTAAAAGCATTCCTGCTTTTCCGACAAAGGGCTCTCCCTGGATATCTTCATCAGCACCGGGTGCTTCACCTACAAATACCAGTTCAGAATATAAATCTCCTGTACCAAAAACCAGGTTCTTTCTTGTCGGGTGGAGTTTGCAGCGTGTGCAGTTTCCCATTTCCTTTCTCAAAAGCTCCATCAAAGTCTCTTTTGGTGCTTCCGCCTGTTTTTGCTGGTCTGATATTTTTTCACGGGGATTTATTACTCCTCGTACTCCAAGGGTCTTCTGGAAATTAAGATAGTTTTCCAGGTCGTGTAAAATGCTGTAGATTTTGTTCATCCAATTTACTTTATCTATAAACCCTATTTCTGTCAACTCTATTGAAAAACTTATTCCGCGGTCATTGCGAGGAGTGCCCTGCCTGCTGGCAGGTAGGTAGGCAGGTAGCGACGTGGCAGGAAGGAAGCCTCCCTTACCCGAATTTTCCTTTTTAATAGCTGGAAAAAAATACTTCCGAACAGAGTAATTGCTATTAATAAATGATTAAATATAAAAGGACTTTTATTGACCTTTTAAATTATATGGTATATTTATACAGTAAAAAATAGTATTTTGCCAAAGGGAGTTAAATTATGAAAGAAGAACTAATTATTTGTGACCCCAAAATTCTTTCCGGAAAACCTATATTAAAGGAAACCCGTATCTCAGTTGCATTTATCCTTCAGTGTTTTGCTTCAGGAATAACTACAGAAGAAATCTTACGGGGATATCCAGCCTTAACCCGTGAAGGAATAACCGCAGCACTCGAATATGCTGCCAAAAATTTTGAAGGGGATTGCTTGTAGTTTTATCAGAAGGGCGTTATCGCCTGCATCATTATCATCAAGAGAAAAAGTAAAATAAAAACTTATTTTTCAAAAAACTCACCCATACCAACCCGCACAATTACCATCTTTCAGGTTTTCAAGTTGCTTTGGAAATAAAATTGAAATAAAATAAAAAAATGAGTTTTAGCAGAATAATTAAAAACTTAATTGGTCTGATTTTTATACCTCTGGTTTCAGGAGCGGCTTTATCTCTCTTTGACACTGCTGAGGATTTTTTAAGGGTTAATAAAAACAGCCTTTACCTCCCTGCAGGAATAGCACTTTACGTTCTTGTCAGAATCATTATATCCAGACTCGGCTCATCCTTAATGGAATTTTTTGAGGTCTTTTATCATGAACTGATTCACACTTTTTATTCAATAATATCCTTCAAAGGAGTAAAGTCATTCTTTGCTTCTGACACCAAGGGAGGAGAAATTGAGATTTCAAAAAGTAATTTTGTAATCGAACTTTCTCCTTATTTCTTTCCGCTCTTTGCGCTTATCTTCTGCGGGCTGAAACTTTTTATAGAAAAAGAATTTCAGTGTTACATGATTTTTCTTGCCGGATTAGGAACAGGTCTACACTTATCATCACTATTCCATGACTTTAAGTTTGAACAGAGCGACATAGAAAAAAATGGTGCATTATTTTCTTTTGTTATTGTTCTGCTGCTGAATATAATTTTTTTTGGAATAATACTTTCAATCTTAGGTTCTGATCATTTAAGTATCTGGCAATTTTTTGAGAGGTGCATAAATAATTCCAAAAACTTGGTTGAATATTTAACCAGGATTTTGCTTGACGTATCAGGTATAAAAAAATAAGCTCATAAAAAAGGAGGAAAGAGAATGAGTTCAATCTCTTTTAAATTATTTCTCGTTTTTTTTATTTCTATTAACTTTGTCTTTTTTTCAGGATGCTTCTTTAGCAGAATAAATCATCTGGACAGTGAAATACTTGAATTAAAAAATAACCTCTCTAAAATAGAAAAAGACAGATCTACTGAAAAACAGCAGACAGAAACAAGGCTTAAGTCATTAGAACAGGGATTTAAGAGTAACAGTTCAAGGATAGATGAACTAATGCAGAGAACTTCAATAACCGGAGGAAAAGTGGAAGAGGAACAGATAAGAGAGGGAAAGTAAGAGTTTAAGTGTCCGAGGATTC
>MGDB01000127.1:7809-21999 GCA_001790645.1 Candidatus Schekmanbacteria bacterium GWA2_38_11 | reverse complement strand
TCGAATCCTTGAACCCTTTCAAACACCTCTTCAGGAGAAAACTTAACGGTATGTTTTACCCAAGTTTTAAAGATTTCAAAAAAAAGGCGCAGGAAGGGAATTTGATTCCCGTTTACAAAGAAATTTACGCTGACATGGAAACTCCTGTGTCCGCCTTTATAAAGATTGATGAAAGCAATTTTTCATTTCTTTTAGAAAGCGTAGAAGGAGGTGAAAAATGGGGTCGCTATTCATTCCTTGGCTCTGGACCGTCCCTTATATTTAAAAGCAAAGGTAGAGAAGTAACTATAATCTCTGACAACAAAAGCAGGAGTTTTACAACAAGTACTAATCCCCTCGATGTTCTAAAGGAAATTATGGATAAATTCCGGCCTGTAAAAATACCCGGTCTTCCAAGATTTTTTGGCGGTGCAGTAGGTTTTTTAAGCTATGATTTTGTAAGATTTTTTGAAGAAATACCTGATTACACCAAGGATGAGCTGGAACTGCCAGATGCCTACTTCCTCCTTACTGACACCATGCTAATTTTTGACAACATCAGCCACAAGATAAAAATTGTATCCAACTGTTACATTGACGGGAAAAAAAGTTTAGAAGATTTATATAAAGATGCACAGAAAAAAATTACAAGGCTTTTTAATAAATTAAAGAATAAGACTATTAAAAAAACATGGTTTGAACAAAAACCTGTTAATAACAAGATAACATTGAAGTCTAACTTTACTGAAAAAAGTTTTGCAAGTATGGTCAGAAAGGCAAAAGGTTATGTAAAGCGAGGCGATCTAATCCAGGTAGTACTATCCCAGAGAATGAGAGCCAAAATCAGAAAATCACCACTGGATGTTTACAGGGCTTTAAGGATAGTAAACCCCTCTCCCTATATGTTCTATCTGAAGCTGGACGGTTTTCATTTAGTCGGCTCTTCTCCGGAGGTGCTAGTAAGGGTTGAGGATAATAAAGTTGAACTTCGCCCTATTGCAGGAACAAGAAGGCGTGGTGAAAATGAAAAAAAAGATCTAAAACTTGGAAGAGAACTTCTCCAGGACCCAAAGGAAAGAGCAGAACATATAATGCTTGTTGACCTGGGAAGGAACGATTTAGGAAGGATAGCAAAAATCGGGAGCGTTGAAGTCAATGAATTAATGGTAATAGAGCGGTACTCCCACGTGATGCACATGGTCTCTAACGTAAGAGGACTGCTTGATAAAAAGAAAAATTCTTTTGACGTTATCAGCGCTTGTTTCCCGGCAGGGACAGTAACGGGGGCACCTAAGGTCAGGGCAATGGAGGTTATTGAGGAGCTGGAATCTACAAAAAGAGGACCCTATGCCGGGGCCGTAGGATATTTCAGCTTTACAGGAAACATGGACACATGCATAACTATAAGAACACTGATATTTAAAAATAATGAAGTTTATATCCAGGCAGGAGCCGGGATTGTGGCTGATTCAAAGCCGGAGCTTGAATATAAAGAAACAATGAATAAGGCTCAAGCCATGGTAAAAGCTTTGGAATTGGCTGAAGGATAGGAGTTTGATAGTCCCGCCTATCGGGAAAATAGCCGAGGCAAGATGCCTGACCCTATGTTCTGACTGGTAAAAATCAGTTAGTCTCTATAGAAAGTCTAAAGTTAAGGGAGAGGGATTTTTATGGGAGTTAATATCCTAATAGATAACTATGATTCCTTTACCTATAATTTAGTCCAATACTTTGGAGAATTAGGGGAAAGGTTTTTAGTTTTCAGAAATGATAAAATCACTGTTTCTGAGATTGAAAATAAAAACCCCCCAAGGATAGTCATTTCTCCGGGCCCCGGTGTACCGCAGAAAGCCGGAATAACAATAGAAACCATCAAACATTTTTCAGGAAAGGTTCCAATTCTTGGCGTCTGCCTGGGACATCAGGCAATAGGAGCAGCCTTTGGAGGAAGAATATCTCAGGCAAAAAGAATCATGCATGGTAAAGTATCAGAAATCTATCATGACGGAAAATATCTTTTTGAAAATCTTCCAAATCCATTTATCGCTACACGATATCATTCGCTGATAATAGATCCAAAGTCATTGCCTGATGTTCTTGAGATAACTGCCCGTTCAGAAGACGGTGAAATAATGGGAGTAAGGCACAAAGAATTTTTACTTTATGGAGTACAATTTCATCCGGAATCAATACTGTCATATGCAGGGAAAGAACTTTTAAAAAACTTTCTGAATCTTTCAAGATAAAGTTCTTAAAAATAAACTACCCTGTGGCAAGACCACAGGAAATTGCAAATTAAATCCTAAATAATGACCAAAATTCAAATGTTCAAAAACATTTTGAAATTAGGGAATTTGATTTTTGAATTTGTTTAGAATTTAGATATTAGAATTTAGAATTTTATATAATAAAGGACACACTTAACAATGATACGAGAAGCAATTGCCAAGTTAGCTGAGGGAAAGGACCTCAGCGAAGAAGAGTCATCCGGTGCAATAAAAGAGATACTGGAAGGAAAAGGCACCAGTGCCCAAATCGCTGCCTTCATAATGGGACTGAGGGTTAAAGGAGAAAAAATCCCTGAAATCCTGGGTGGCGCAAAGGCTATAAGAAAAATGGCACTGACCTTAAAGATCAAGGCAGAGACAGCGGTCGATACATGCGGAACCGGCGGTGACGGTGCTAACACCTTTAATATTTCAACTGCTGCTGCCTTCGTAGTCGCAGGGGCAGGTGTTACAGTCGCCAAACACGGGAACAGGGCAGTTTCAAGTCACTGCGGAAGCGCAGATATATTAAGAGAGCTTGGAGTCAATATTGACCTTTCACCTGACAAGGTTGCCAGATGCATTGATGAAATTGGCATAGGTTTTCTCTTTGCCCCCCTTTTTCACAGTGCAATGCAGTATGCTGCCGGTCCAAGGAGAGAAATCGGGATAAGGTCGATTTTTAACATCCTTGGACCTTTGACAAACCCTGCAGAAGTAAAATCACAGGTTTTAGGAGTATATGATAAAAAGTTAACCGCACCGCTGGCACACGTTCTCGGGCAATTGGGTGCAAGACGGTCATTTGTGGTCTGCGGACTTGATGGTCTTGATGAAATTACAATAACAGATGCTACGCAGATTTCTGAATTCTACAACGGCGAGGTTAAAACTTACCAGATAACACCTGAAGAATTTGGGCTCAAAAGAAGCTCCCTTGATGAACTCGCCGGAGGAGATGCATTTTATAACAAAGAAATTTTGATAAGGATTTTAAAAGGTGCAAAGAATGCCAAAAGGGATATTGTTCTCATAAATGCATCAGCTGCATTAGTGGCATCTGAAAAGGCAAAAGATTTTAAAGACGGAATACTTTTAGCAGAAGAATCGATTGATTCTGGAAAAGCTTATAAGAAGCTTGAAAGCCTTATCGAGTTTTCGAACAGAAAATAGCCGAGGCATTTTGCGACGGACTGGATAACCACAAAAAAGTATCAAGGTGTCAAAGAAAAAACTAAAACTGCAGAGCGAAAAACGCAAAATCAAAATTTAAAATTCAAAAGTTTTTAGTTTTGCACTTTAAATTTTTAGCTCCGACATTTTGATACTTGCTTACAGCCTAAAGCTTATAGCTTACAGCTATTTTGGAATTTTAAGGAAATTATATATCTCTCTCCGAATGACCTTTCCCGTCAAAGGAAAGAAGGGTTTTTCTCCCCTTTACAATCGTATCAATGTGAACCGGCCTTCCCCAGATGTGCCAAAGATTGATAAGGGTATCTTTTGCATAGTCTGTTCTTAAATCAATACCCTCATGACGATGGACCAGATAGAGTTCTCCCCTGTTTTCAAAATTTCCATCCTCAGCCATGATAATTGGCTTTCCAAAATTAGTAAGTGAAAACAGGAACTGTTTTTTTACTTTTTCAAAATCCCTGTCACTGATTTCATATTGGTCTTCTTTATCATTATATTTGTAAACAAATAGTTTCTGATCCTCACAGAATTCCCTGGTGAGAAAAGTATCTATGAAGGTTATGTCGTTATGGATTTTTCTGATCTCAAATATCTTGTCTCTGCCAAGACCAAGGTTTTTATTCCAATTCTTTCTCTCGTTTATGTCCTCGCACTCTTCATAATCCTTCCCAAATTTACCTTTGTTCCATCTGTCTTCTATGTCTCTGAACAATTCGAGTCCGATTTTATACGGATTTATCCTGCCCGGACGGCTCCCTAAAGTTCCTGAATGATGGTCTGCATAGTCAATAAGCTCTGAATCTTTTAGTGCCTTTGTAGTCATTATCTTGGAATGCCAGTAGGTAGCCCATCCTTCATTCATAATTTTGGTTTGAATCTGAGGAGCAAAATAATAGCTTTCCTCACGAACCATGGATAAAACATCCTGCTGCCACCGTTCCAAAGGGGCATTCTCAATAAGGAACAAGAGCACATCTTTCTGAGGAAATTCAGGAAATTTTTTCGTTTTCTCTTTTTCCTCATGAAGCCTTTTTTTCTGCATCTCTAAGAAATCAGGAGGATTGATATAATCTGTCATATACTCCTTGCTTCTTATCTTTTTAACAGTCCTTGATGATTTAAAATCACTCTCTCCTAATATACTTTCCCTCTTTTCCCGGCGCTCAATAAATGGGGAGTGATAATCAATTAAATTGTCAATTGACAGGCAGGTATCAATAAATTTCTCAACCTGTTCAAACCCGAATTTTTCTATATATTTGGTTATCCTTGCAGCGTGATTTGCCATCTCATCAACCATCTTGCGGTTTGTTTCCAAAAACCAGAGGTTACTCTTAAAGAAATCGCAGTGTCCATAAACATGGGCTATGACTGTTTTCTGGTCAGTTATGGTGTTGCATTCAAGAAGGTAGGCATAGCAGGGATTATTATTAATAACCATCTCATAGATTTTCTGCAGACCATAAGTATAACTCTTCTGCATCCTCTCATATTCCATACCGAATTTCCAGTGAGGATACCTGTTGGGAAATCCCTCAAAACTTGCTATTTCATTCATCTGGTCAAAATCCAGGACCTCAAAGATTACAGGGAAGAAATCGAGGCCGAATTCTTTGGCGTAATTTTCTATTTCATATTTTAAGAGCTTAAGCTCTGTTGGCAGTCTCATAATAAAATTAAAGTTTAAAACTCAAAAATCAAAACTTTTGTCAGTATTAAGAATTAAGCAGTAAGTTTTACTTAATTCTTACTTCGCATTGTCATTTTGATTTTTGATTTTCACTTTCCTTTCCCAAATAAGTCTTTAAGTGAGTCATATATCTCTTCCTTCTCTTTTAGAGAGGATAGGACAATATTATCAGCATGTTCTACATTTTCCCTCAGATCATGAATAAACCGTCCGTCAAGGTGGTCCTTTTCTACCTGACAATACCCAAACAGGTTTACCTTTGTAAGGAGCTTATATGTTAAAAGACTTATACACTTTTCAGTATCATCCCTTGACCAATTGTCCCCGTCAGAAAAATGAAAGGCATAAATGTTCCACTGGTTAGGGTCATAGTCTTTTTCAATCATATCTGAACAGAGCTGATAAGCAGAGGAGATCATTGTTCCTCCTGCTGTTCCTAAATGGAAAAAAGTCTCTCTGTCAACCTCATGTGCCTGTGCATCATGGACAATGAACCGGGTCGTAATCCCCTTATAATTATGCCTCAACCATGTATCAATCCAGAAAGTCTCAAGCCTCACAATCTCTTTTTCTTCCGGACCAATAGACCCTGAAACATCCATCATTAAAATTATTACAGCCTTGCTGAAAGGACTGGGTTTAACTTTAAAGGAACGGTATCTTTTATCCTCAGGGTATGGAATTACAATCGGGTTTTTAGGATCATAAATCCCTGTAATTATCTGCCTCTTCAAGGCTTGTTTAAAAGTCCTTTTGAAATGCCTCAGGGATTCAGGGCCTGCTTTATAAATACCCGTATATTTGGCTTTTCCTGTCATCATATCTCTCTCACCTTTAGGAAGAATTCTGGGAAGTTCCAGCTCCTCTCCAATGATTGCAGCTAACTCCTCGAGGGAGACTTCAACCTCTAAGACATGCCCGCCTGGCTGATTCCCAGCCCCTCCTTCACCACCTTCAGCTTCACCCTTTCCCAAAACAGTTCCTATTTCTCCTTCACCCTGTCCGACCCCATCAAGTTTTCTGGTATCGAATTGGAAACTTGGTATTTCAATTTGCGAAACTGGAATCTTGACTAAGTTTTTTCCCTGTTTACCTAACAGTGCATCATGAGAAATGTATTTCTTAAGTTCTTTTCTTATCTTACCTTTAACGATTTGCCTGAAACGGCTCCAGTCTTGTTCAATTGATAGTACCATGACTTTTTATGCTTCTCCACGTTGTAAAAATTTAAAATGAACTACCCTTCAGCAGAGCTGCGAGGTATCAACTTCCTAAATTGTTCGGGAACACGTCTGTCATTCCGCACGCGCCTGTCCTCACGAAAGTGGGGAATGCGGAATCCAGTATTTCCCGTGGAAACGGGAATCCAGTTCATTTTAAAAGTCCCCCGCTTTTGCCTGCCTGCCGGTAGGCAGGCGGTGACAGCGTCTGGATTCCCGCTTTCGCTGGAATGACGGCCGTTAATATTATTTTTCACCCTGATGCAAAGCATCAAGGAATTCTTTTGATTAAAAACCACATTGAAAAGGGTCGAGAATTCAAGGATTCACTAACTGTTTAAACGGCTTTCTGAACCATCGAATCCTTGTACCCTTGACCCCTTTTCTTTTCAGCTATTTTACATCTCCCCTTGCAAATATACTGGCAACGTAATTCAGCACATCTGTTGCACAGGTATCGCAATATCCGTATTTTGATACAAGTCTTTCTTTGACTATATCAATCTTTTTCTGTGTCTCCCTGTCCACTACCCTGGAGACCAGAGAAGAAAGCTTTATAGTATCTTTTTGATCTTCAAAAAGCTTTAGTTCCAGCGCCCTGTGCAGCCTCTCGTTTGTCTTGTAATCGAAGGTCTTGCCTTCAATTGCCAAGGCACCTATATAATTCATTATCTCTCTTCTAAAATCATCTTTTCTGCTTTCAGGAATATCAATTTTCTCTTCAATTGATCTCATCAGCCTTTCATCCGGCTCTTCGTCCTGACCGGTATACTTATTCCTGACCCTTTCCCTCTGGGTATATGCTTTTATATTGTCAATATAGTTCCCGCATAACCTGGAAACGGATTCTTCATCAGCAGAAATAGCGCGCTGCACTTCGTTTTTCACAATATTCTCATATTCCTCTTTTACAACCGCCAACAATTCTATGTAGCGCTTTTTCTGGTCTTCACTCGTAATGAGAGAATGGTGTTTAATCCCTGATTCAAGTTCATTTAAGACCATGAAAGGATTTACACATTTTTCTACCCTTTCAGATACGAGGGCATTAGAGACTTTGTCCTGGATATATCTCGGGGATATACCCTCCATCCCTTCTCTCTCAGCTTCTTTCCTGAGTTCTTTAATATTATCTTCAGTAAACCCCGGGAGTGATTTACCATTATACAGTTTTAGCTTTTGCATCAGGGTGAGCTGGGCTTTTTTAGGTTCTTCAAGCCTTGTAAGCACTGCCCACATAGAAGCCATTTCAATTGTATGGGGAGCTATGTGTTTTCCCCTGATCTTATCAAGGTTGTAATCTTTCAGATAGATTTTCATTTCATCATCAAGCTTTGTTATATAAGGAATATCAATCTTTACAGTTCTATCCCTCAGCGCTTCCATGTATTCATTGTTCTGGAGCTTCCTGTATTCAGGTTCATTAGTATGCCCGATTATCAGCTCGTCTATATCGGTTTGAGCAAATTTCTTAGGCTTAATCTTATGCTCCTGGGATGCTCCAAGGAGGTCATATAAAAACGCCACATCAAGTTTAAGAACTTCTATAAACTCAATTATCCCGCGGTTTGCTATATTGAATTCACCATCAAAATTGAATGCCCTCGGGTCAGAATCTGTTCCGTATTCAGCAATCTTCCTGTAGTTAATGTCACCGGTCAGCTCTGTAGAGTCCTGGTTCTTTTCATCCTTTGGTTGAAAAGTTCCTATTCCTATGCGGTCTTTCTCTGAAAGGAGTAAACGCCTTGCAATTACATGATCTATTACTTTTGACCAGTCCCCATCACATTTACGAAGGATCTCACGGTACTGGAACCTGCAGGCCGGACACAGATCCCCTTCAAAGGTAATAAAATCTTCCTTTTTCTTACCTTTGTTAAACTCCATTAATATATTTTCCCTGAATTCAAAAGGAATAAGGTGAAGAGGCTCTTCGTGCATCGGGCAATCCATGCAATCAGAAGATCTGGTCGCCTGCCCGCTTCCCACCGGTTTCCATCCATATGTATACAGCGCACCTTCCGGAGTTTTAGAATACTCCTCTACCCCCTTTTTAAGAAGCCTTACAATAGTACTTTTAGCTCCTCCAACCGGCCCATGCAGCAGTAATACCCTTCTTTCGGTCCCATATTTATTGGCTGCAGATTTGAATATATTCACCATTCTCATGAGAGATTCATCTACACCATAGACAGCATCCCTCCCATCGCTAAACTTGTCATCGAAAAAATGGTACCGGATTAAGTTCTTCTTATGCTCCATGTAGTCCGTATATCCGTGGGAAATAATCATGTCATAAGTTCGCTGGAAGGCATTGCGGGTCACTTTAGGATTTTCTGCTACAATATCCAGGTACTCTTTAAAACTACCTTCCCAGTTGAGTTCTTTAAAATGTTTTATGTCCTGATTTTGTTTGATCATCGACAAGATATTATCGGCGTAGCTCATTTACCCCTCCTTATTAATACCCTCAAACAGCATACTCTTTTTCACCCCGATGCTGATTTTGAGAATAATTTTCAATCAAAGTTTTACTTTACAATCATATACCATAATATTTTCAAAGTTTCAAGAAAATGAATGATTAAAAGTAAAATACTTTATTTTTTCTCTTTGTCAAAGAGATTTCTGAAAAGTCTGATTTAAGGTCTCTCTCATCTTTCAGAGACCTCACAGAAATTCTTTGACAAAAGCCAACTCAGATGATATTTGAGAATTATGAGCATCCATAAAACAAAAGCTGTTGTTCTAAAAACCGTAAACTTTGGAGAAGCAGACAAAATTGTTACTCTTTACACTCAATCCTATGGAAAATTGGGTGTAATTGCCAAAGGCGCTCGCAGGATAAACAGCAGGTTTGGTAGCAGCCTTGAGCTTGGAACTCTTATTGATGTCCTCTTCTATGGAAAAGAGAGCAGCAACTTATCAACTTTGACACAATGCAATATAACAGAATCCTTTAGAAAGATCAGGGAGGACTTTGACCTCCTCTCGGCATGTTTTTACATGATCTCGGCTGTAAATGAGATGACGAGAGAGAAACAGCGGAATGATTCTTTATTTAATCTACTTATTGAAAGTTTGTCCACTCTTTTAAAGATTGGAGATATTTTTAAATCTATTGCCTTGTTTGAAATTAAATTGCTCAAAATATTAGGATATGAACCAAATTTGAAGCAATGTTCGGCATGCAGGACTGAGGTTTCAGATGGTGAGGTAAAGTTCTCAGTCACAAAAGGCGGAGTCATTTGCAGCAGTTGCGGAAAAATTCATAATGATCTGGTCCCGATATCATTGGGAGCTTTAAGATCTTTGGAAAAGATGAGGGATTGGGATATGGCTAAATCAACCAGGCTCAAACTTTCTCCCTCTTTCAGAGAGGAAATTGAAAAAGTACTGTATCCCTCAATCAAATATCACATTGGGAAAGAAATTAAATCAAGAAACTTCTTTAAAAAAATAGAAAGTTACCATTTAGAGGTATAAGATGATAACAAACACAGAAAATGTAGAGGTTCGATTCATCGAACCCGACCATTTAGAGGTATAAGATAATGAACCCACAAAAACAATTAGCAGAATGGTTAGCAAAAACAATTGCTACAGAGCTAATAAAAAGAAGAAAAATAATCTTGAAAACAGAGGAATCAAAACTTATTGAGGTAATTGCAGATTTTCTTTTTAAAGACTTAAAGGCTGAAGAAGAAATCAACGCTCAGGTGCGGGAAATTCTGAAAGAGCATAGCCAGCAATTAACAAATGCAAATGTAGATTATAACAGGATGTTCAACATGGTGAAAAAAAAACTGTTGGAAGAAAAAGGACTTGAGGTTTAGGCTTGCAGAAGAAGTATCAGAGTTAGGGAATGATATTCCCCTGATTGTCATTCCTGCCTGCCGGCAGGCAGGCGAAAGCAGGAATCCAGACGTCGTCCCCGTGAAAACGGGAAACTAGAATAAAAAAAACTGGATTCCGTGTCAAGCACGGAATGACGGAAAGCTGATAGATAACCTTGACACTTTGATATTCTAAACAAACAAGGGTAACTACAAATGAAATTTACCCAGGAAAGAATAAACAGGGTTTCAAAAGAAATCACTTCAAAGATTATTGGTGATGGCCTTATTGAGAACAAAACCGGTGATGAAAACGACCTCCGGCTTGCTATAGTAAGGATCCTTACTGATGAGTTTAGGGTTGAGGAAGTTATTGATGAGGAAGTAAGAAGAATCATAGCAAGCTATTCACGAAAAATTCCTGAGGGAAGCAGGGAATGGGAAGTTTTATATAGGAAACATTATGATGAGCAGATGAACAAGCGAAGGAAGTTTTGAATTTAGAATTTATTTATAGTAGCACATCTCAAAATTATCGCCGTCACTCTTCAGATAACAGTGCTGGGTCAGCCAATCACCAAGGTATATTGAAAATTTCTCTTTGCCATCTATCATCTGTTTTTGAATCTTTGGCTCATGGCTGTGCCCAAAAATTGCTACATCAACACCTTCTGAGAATTTCTTCTTTGCAAAAGACTCATAAGCCTTAAAGAGCTTTGAGCTTCCTCTGTCAAGCCTGCTCCTGCTCATCTCTGATACTATCCTTGCTACTCTCCACCAGAAGCCCGGATGTGACAACCCGACAACTAAATGTACGGGTTTATTTTTAAGGAAAAAATTTAACACCTTGTGGCCTATATCAATGGTATCTATTGAATCTCCGTGGGTTAAATAAAATTTCTTATTGTTTATTTCCTTCTCTAAAAACTTGGGACTGACATGAGCATTTAGGACATCGCCAAAAAACAGGTCAAACCGGAATTCGTGGTTCCCTTCAAGAAGATATAATTCAACCCCGGAATTCTTAAGCTCTATAAGTTTGTTCAGGAGAGGGATATATTCATGGTAAACCACGCTTTTATATCCATACCAGAAATCAAAGAGGTCTCCAAGAAAATAGAGGCTCCCGGCAGTGGCTTTAACGGACTCAAGAAACTTAACTAAAGATGTCTGACTCTCATCATCAATTTTTGCTATATGAACATCAGATATAAAAATATGGTTCTTTGGCAAAAAACTTACTCCATTTTTAGAAATTGTAATTTTGGAAAAACGTTAAACTCAAAAAATCCCCCTCATCCCCCTTTTTCAAAGGGGGAATTATTTGCCAGCTTCCTTAGCAAAAAGGGAATAATCCCTCCTATCCTACTTTATCAGAGGTTAGTATATTCTTTCCCCTCCTTTAGAAAATGGGGGACGGGGGGATTTGAGAACCCCTATTTAAACGCAGACTAATGCCCGCATCTACCCTTTTAAAGAAAAGCATTTAACCTTAAATGTTTTATAATAGATGATAACCTCTTTAGTCAAAAGAAAAGTGATTCTAAAAACAAAAACTGATTGACATAATTGATGAACATAATATAATATTTTATGAACATAAGATGGAGGTGATAGATAATGCCCTTAAAACATAAGCATATAATTATTGATCAGGATTTGATTAAAGAAGCAAAGGAATACATTGGAGGAAGAACAGATACTGAGGTAATCGTTAACGCATTAAAATATTTAGTTGAGGAATCTAAAATAAACAGACTTCTTAAAAAATCAAAAGGAAAGACCAATCTCGAAAAGGTTTATAGTTGAAAATTATAATAGATACTGACATCTATATTGACTACTTAAACAAAGGAATTTACGAAGATATACTCCTTAAGGACGGATATTTCAAATATCTTGCCCCTATCATAATCACTGAGCTTCTTGCTGGATGTAGAAGTGATGAAGAAAGAAAAATTATAGAAAAATTAAACTATATCAGCGATAAGAGCAATAGGATTGTTCTGTATTCTCCCCAGGATTATATAATTGCTGGAAATATTTTAAACGCTCTCAAATTTAAAATGGGTTATGATTTGAAAAAATCTGTTTCACTGACTAACGATGTATTTATTGCCATAGCTGCCTGGAAAATTGGAGCAATTTTATTTACAAAAAACAGGAAAGATTTTAGAGCAATACAAAATTATATTTCTTTCAAGTTTGAGTTTGTTGCTCAGGCAATGTAGCAAAAAACTGGTAAAAATGATTTACGATTGGCGATTTTTGATTGGGGAAATGTTTCAAAGAAGAATAAAGGGTACGGCAGGCTGTCCCCTTTTCTCTATATTAAGGATTGGCAAAGCTAACTTTTGTGTTCTTATTAGCCAGAACTTTACTTTATCCTTGACTTTAGATAATAAATAGCGATATTGAAAATAGAATTAAAGGAGGAGTATAGTGAGAGCAACCTTTCATTTTACATTGCCGGCAAAGGTAAAGAAAAAGAAAAAATGGTTTGTATCATCCTGTCCCGTTCTTGATATATATTCCCAGGGAGAGACAAAAGAAAAAGCTTTAGAAAATCTTATAGAAGCTGTAAGATTATTTTTTATCTCTTGCTATGAAAGAGGAACTTTAGATAATGCCTTAAAAGAGTCTGGTTTCAAAGCAGTTGAAATAAAATCCTCTAAAGCTGAACATCCTTCAAAAAAATATGAAAGTATTGATGTTCCTATTCCTTTCCATATACCGAATAAAAGCGGACAATTTACATGCCACGCTTAATTCCTGTCCACTGGAAGAAATTAAAGTGCGTTTTTGAAAAAGTTGGTTTTAAGGTAGAAAGAGTAGAAGGAAGTCATTTAATTCTTACCAAGCCTGGTGTATCACGCCCCGTAGTAATTCCTAAATACGAAAATATAGACATTGATATTATCAAGTCTAATATGAGGACTGCCGGAATGAGCAGAGAGCAATATTTTGAGCTTCTTAAAAAATGTTAAAGCCTTTCCAAATTTCCGAGAAGGCTTCTCGGAAATTCATTATGGGAGCAAAGAACAGCAGTGGGAAAAATAAAGCAATCCCTCTAATAGGAAAAGGGTACGGCAGGCTGTCCCCTTTTCTTGTTACAATCCTGTGTGAGGATATGTAACAAAATTTTTCTCACCGTGTGAGTTTTCCCCAATGCCATCCACCTTTCAGACAACCCATAGCTGATTTACAAAACTCCAAAATATTTTTATTTTTGATATTGGTCTTTTTGATTGACAAGACAATGCACTTAGTTTTGACTAATAATAAATCACATAATTTTCAATTTTCTCCAAAGAGATTTCATCTATAGTGTGATAGCTGTCACGAAGAATAAGTAAGTACGATATCCCATGTATCCAATACTATTAACAAAGGAGGAGAGTTATGGAGCGATGGTTAGGCCGAGTCTCGGAACTGTTATATTCCGTAATGCGCATTATTTTCGGACTGCTGTTTGTGTGCCATGGAGCCCAGAAGCTTTTTGGCCTTCTGGGGGGTAAGGCAGAGCTATCAAACCCGGTGATGCTTTTTGGAGGAGTTATCGAGTTCTTTGGAGGAGCTCTCATAGCCCTGGGTCTTTGGACGGGCTATGCCGCATTTTTATCAAGCGGTGAAATGGCTGTTGCATACTTCACGGTGCACGCACCGCGCGGTTTTTTTCCAATCGTGAACAAGGGAGAGCTTGCCGTGTTATACTGCTTCATCTTCCTTTACATTGCATCCCGCGGCTCGGGGAAACTTAGCCTTGAGCGGATAATTTGGGGGAAAGGAAGGTAGTGAGGATCAGCTAAAATCCCCCTTATTCCCCCTTTTCCAAAGGGGGAGATAAATTTAAAAATGAGAATTAGAAAAACATCTCACAAATTAATTTATGACTTATAACTTTTAGCAATTGGAATTCATATTAAAATACTGGATTCCTGCTTTCGCAGGAATGACAGCAAGGAGACTTATTTTGAATTTTGAGTTATCATCGGGCGTGA
>MGDB01000127.1:661-7730 GCA_001790645.1 Candidatus Schekmanbacteria bacterium GWA2_38_11 | reverse complement strand
CCTCCGAAAGTAACCATCAGGACATAATCCCCGTCATGGATTCTTCCTTCTCTCACAGCCGAATCTAATGCCAGTGGTATCGAAGCTGCTGAAGTATTGCCGTGTTTATCTATAGTTATAACAATCTTTTCCTTTGGAAAACCTAACCTTGAAGCCACTGCATCTATTATCCTTAAATTTGCCTGATGGGGGATAAAAACATCTATATCTTCAGGAGTGAGTTTATTGTATTTTATGGCATCAAGACAGGCTTTGGTAAGCATCTTTACGGCAATCTTAAAAGTTTCCCTCCCGTTCATATGAACATAATGGAGGTTCTTATTTATAATCTCATGGGAAATAGGGTTACGGGAACCGCCGCCCGGCATGTAAATAAGTTCAGAATAATTTCCGTCAGAATAGAGATGTGTTGACAGAATACCGTCATTATTTTTTGAAGGAACTAAAACAACTGCTCCGGCTCCATCACCAAAAATGACGCAGGTATTGCGGTCTTTAAAATTTATAATTTTACTCATGACCTCAACGCCGATTACAAGAATCTTTTTATATTTCCCGCTCTTTATAAACCCTTCAGCAACTGAAAGGGCATAGACAAAGCCTGAACAGACGGCCACTACGTCAAAAGCCGCTGCATTCTTTGCACCTATATTTGCCTGGACAAAGCAGGCTGTGGGAGGAAAAAACATATCAGGCGTTATTGTAGCAACCAGTATCAGGTCTAAATCCTTTGCTTCGACTCCGGCGTTTTTAATGGCTTTTTTAGCAGCATGCGTCGCAAGGTCTGATGATGCCATATCCTTTTCTGCAAAGTGACGGGACTTGATACCTGTCCTCTCAGTAATCCACTCGTCACTCGTATTTACAATTTGTTCAAAGTCTGAATTAGTAAAAACCTTTTCCGGCAGGAATGAACCTGTCCCGATTATCTTTGCTGTTATTGGATTGTCCTTCAATTCGTTCTACCTTTTATTCTTTTGTTGAACCCCTACCCCATCCTTCAGCTATGTTGGCAGATACAGATGTAGCTGCTCGCTGAATCTGAGATATCAGGCCATACTTTTCTTCCTTAGGAAATGTCTTAGTTTCTTTGTATATATCTACCGTAAGATTCATTGCTCTCTGCCAAACTTCCAGCTCTTTGTAATTTTTCAAGTTTGTTCTCCTCACCCCAATTCCCAACCCCTACTTAGCTATATAAAGAATTTAGCTATATAAAGAATAAGGTCTCTTATTCTGCAGGAATATCCCCACTCATTGTCATACCATGCAAGGACTTTTACCATATTGCCTTCAATTACAGTAGTTGAGCTGCCATCAATAATTGAGGAATTAGAATTCCCGTTAAAATCAATAGAAACAAGTGGTTCATCAGTATATTGAAGAATTCCCTTTAAGTCTTTTTCAGCAGCCTTTTTCAGTGCCCCGTTCACCTCTTCCTTTGTGGCAGTTTTTCCCATTTCAGCTACAAGGTCAACAAGAGAAACATTCGGGGTTGGAACACGGATTGCAAGACCATCAAACTTTCCCTTAAGCTCCGGTATCACCAAGGCTAAGGCTTTTGCAGCACCGGTAGATGTCGGTATCATTGATAATGCAGCTGCCCTTGCCCTCCTGAGATCCTTGTGGGGAAGGTCTAATATTCTCTGGTCATTTGTATAAGAATGGATTGTTGTCATCAAGCCTTTTTTAAGTCCAAACTCTTTAAGTAAAACTTTAGCAACAGGTGCTAAACAGTTTGTAGTGCATGAAGCATTAGAGATAATACAATGCTCCTTCGGGTTATAACTTTTTTCATTTACGCCTAAGACAATTGTTATATCAGGATTTTTTGCCGGGGCCGAAATAATTACTTTTTTTGCTCCTGCCTGCAGGTGCTTTGAAGCATTCTCTCTGTCCACAAATAACCCTGTAGACTCAATAACAACATCAACGCCTAAGTCCTTCCATGGAAGCTGCGCCGGGTCTTTTATTGAAAGAACCTTGATAGTTTTTCCATTAACTATAAGTGAATCCTCAGTGCTTTTTACTTCCGCTTTAAAAGCACCATGTACTGAATCATACTTTAGCAGATGTGCAAGAGTGGCCGGGCTTGTAATATCATTTACTGCAAAAAAATCTATTTCCTTAGTATTAATTGCTGCCCTTAAAAGATTCCTTCCTATCCTCCCAAACCCATTGATTCCGACTTTAATAGCCATGTTTTTCTCCTCAAATTTTATTTTGATTCCAAATAAGATATAATAAATTTTTCGAAAAATTATAAGACACCTTTTTAAAAGTCAACCTTTTTCTCTTAAAATACCCTGCCCGCCCATATTGTTCAGAGACCTTGCAAAATCAATTTGACAATCCTCGCAAGATTCCTCTACCCTTAAGACTTGCAGCCAAATAAATTCTTGATTAAATATCTTTTAAGGATTATTTTAAGCAACAAGACTTTTAGAGGGTGTTGGAAAACATAAAAAATTTTTACTGCCTGGCTGACGGTAGGCAGGTAGGGGCCGCCTATCGAGCCTGAAAAGGCTCTCCCACAATTGTGGGAAACCCCTTCTGGGGTTGATTCTCCTCATGCCCTCTGAAAAATAATAACAATTGGGGGGCAGGGACAGAGCCCGCCCCTATCTACCGGCAGGCAGGCAATTGTCGGGTAAATTACTTTTTTCCAACAGCCTATTTTTATGTAACTCAAAAGTACTGGTTTGTCTTTATGAGCTGAATAATAACATCCATAGTTTAAAAAGAAGGGAAAGAAATGGAGAGAATCAAACTCGGAAATACTGGCCTTAAAGCAAGTAAGTTAGGATTTGGTGCAATGCACCTTCCAAAAGTAAGCGTTGAAGAATCTGACAGGCTATTAAATCGGGCTCTTGATATGGGAATAAATTACATTGATACTGCCAGAGCTTACCAGGACAGCGAGGAAAAGGTGGGCCGTGTAGTGTCAAAACGGAGAGACGAGTGTATCATCACAACCCGCTCCCATACATGGAAAATGGGTATTGAATCCTATAAAAAAGATTTTGAAACAAGCCTCAAAACCCTCAAAGTTGACAGGATAGATTTTTATGGACTGCACAGTGTAAATAAAAAAGAAGAGCTTGATATGGTCATGGGTAAGCATCTTGAGTTTTTAAAAAAGGCAAAAGAAAAGGGTGATATTGGTCATCTGCTGATTTCAGGCCACAACCATATAACAATGACTGAGGCTGTAAAGACCGGTGAGTTTGAAATGGCTTTTTTCCCTTTCAATGTAATTGAAAAAGAGCCCCTGGACATGCTTATTGAAGAAGCAAATAGAAGAAACGTCATCACCGTTGTCATGAAGCCTCTTGGCGGCGGAGTTATCCCTCACATCCCTTTAGCCCTCAGTTTTTTTCTCTCTTATAATGTAGACCTTATTGTTCCCGGCGTTGCTTCCTTAAAGGAGCTTGAAGAAAATTTCAGAGTAATTGAAGAAAATAAGAAATTGACTAAAAGTGAGCTTGAAAAACTGGAAAAGTCGGTTGAGGTCTTAGGAAAAGATTTCTGCCGCCGCTGCTCCTACTGCCAGCCCTGTCAGTCAAATATTATGATTCCCTTCATCCATGGCATTCACCAGAGATGCTACGGAAAACCTATGGATGAAAACATAGAATACATGCTAAACACCATGGGAAAAAGACTTTTACCAAGTCTTAAAACCTGTACTGAGTGCGGTCAGTGTGAGGAACAATGCCCTTATAATCTTCCCACAAGACAAAGGATAAAAGATATAATATCAATGGTGACAGCATGAGTTATTATTACAGAGGAGGCTCATATTCTTCATTCGGCGGGTCTCTTACACCGGCTGTAAAAAATCTGATTATTGCCAATGGAGCAGTATTTTTTCTCCAGGCAATTTCAGGTTATAAGATAATTTACCTTTTTGGGCTTGTGCCGCAACTGGTCATTGGAAAATTCTACTTCTGGCAGGTTTTTACCTACCAGTTCCTCCATGGAGGTTTGTTCCATATCCTGTTTAACATGCTTGCCCTCTGGATGTTTGGAGGAGAGCTTGAGAGAATATGGGGCTCATCTTCATTTTTAAAATATTATTTTTTATGTGGAGTAGGGGCTGGAATCTGTACAGTGATTTTTCTTTCCGCTTCTCTAAACCCAACAATAGGTGCGTCGGGAGCAATATACGGTGTCCTTCTGGCATACGGGCTCCTTTTCCCTGACCGGATAATATATATATATATGCTGTTCCCCATGAAAGCAAAGCATTTTGTAATACTAATGGGGGCTGTCTCATTCTTCTCATCAATCTCAGCAACTCAAAGCGGCATTGCCCATATCGCCCATCTTGGTGGAATGGTCTTCGGTTACTTATACCTCAAGAAATGGGATGTAAAAGGAATAGTGCGCAAGTTATACCTGAAGATCAAATATGCGCGGCTTAAAAGAAAACTCAAGATAATTTCAAAAGACGATCATGATGATGATAAAACTTATTACCATTAATTGATAAGCTGTCTGCTGTCAGTGTTTGCAGCCTGTAGGGCTTGACCACTGTGCCGAGCCAATTTTGGACAGACAGACCTGCCGGCAGGCAGACAGAGGGACATCCACCCATACTTTGATCTCATGATCTCTGGCACTTTTCTTTATCCTTGACTGTCTTGCTGATAGGGGTGACTTTAGTCGCCCTTAATTCCCAGCTCACTCATTTCGGGAGGCTACCTGCCTGCCGGCAGGCAGGTAGCCTCCCTTACCCGTATCTTCCTTTTTAATCATGGAAACTTCCTCCCTTTGTTCTTGACTGAAAAAACTGATTGGCGTAAATTAAAAAAACAAACAATCATTTTTCCAAAAAAATGAAAAAAACTATCTCTTCTCCCCTGCTTTCAGCTTTTGTATTCCCGGGAGCCGGGCAGTTGAAAAACCGTCAGTATGTAAAAGGTCTTATTTTCGTCCTCATCACTATAGTTCTGTTATCACTAATTGTTTATAAAGCCTATGCTATTATTTTATCCAGCGTCACAGATCCTTCACAGATAAATCTCTCTGAGGATTTTGTTTCAAAAATAGAAGCAAAGGTATATGCAGAAAATAATACCTTGGTTTTGTTTCTCATAATTGTCTGGCTTGGCGGGGTCATAGATGCTTATCTTGGGGCAAGGAAAGGGTAAATTAATGACAAATGTCAGAGCTAAATGAGAAGCTCAAATGACAAAGCTCAAAATCCAAAATAAATTCAAATGAACAAAAGATTTAAAGATGAACATCAGGGAATTTGGTAATTGTAATTTTACTAAGTCATAGGTTATTAGTCATAAGTCACAAGTTATAGGTTAATTGTTTATGCCTGAAATACGCCAAAATATAGTAACACGGGACTGGGTCATAATTGCAACGGAAAGGGCAAAGCGTCCTGAGGAGTTTGTAAAAAGGAGGCAGGTTAAAAAAGAACTCCCTGAATACAGGAACGACTGCCCATTTTGCCCCGGCAATGAGGACAAAACACCTTCAGAAATTTACAGGATTGAACAGGATAAACAATGGCAGATAAGAGTATTCCCGAATAAATTTGCTGCTCTTAATAATGATGGAACTGCTGAAAGGAAAAGAGAAGGGATAAAAAGAGTTGTTTCAGGATTTGGTGTGCATGAAATTGTTGTTGAAACTCCCAAGCATAATTTAACACCGGCTTTACTTAAAAAAGATCAGATAAAAAATATTATCAAAACCTATAAAGAAAGATATAATGCCATTTATAATGATAAAAGGATAAAGCTTGTCACAATCTTCAAGAACCATGGAGAAAGTGCCGGAACATCTCTTGAACATCCTCATTCTCAGATAATTGGTACTCCTATTACTCCATCTGATATCCGTTACAGAATAGAAGAAGCAATGAGGTATTATGACGATGCAGGAGAATGCGTTTTCTGCAGAGCACTAAGAGAGGAACTCCAGGATGGTGAGAGAATAATACTTGAAAACAAGAATTTTGCTGCTTTCATTCCTTATGCTGCTCTTTCAGCATTTCATACATGGATATTTCCAAAAAACCATTCATCCTGTTTTGGACTTATCTCAGTAGAAGAGATAGAGGATCTGGCAGAAATCTTTAAAGGGGTTTTATGCAAACTCTATTACGGCCTTGGCAATCCTGATTACAATTATGTCATACGCTCATTCTCAAAATTAGGTCCTTCTCTTGAATACTATCACTGGTACATAAGTATTATACCAAGACTCTCAAAAATGGCTGGCTTTGAACTCGGTTCCGGGATGTTCATAAATACTTCCCTGCCAGAAGAAAGTGCCAAGTTTTTAAGAGATACAAAATGCCCAGTTTAAAGAACTGTTGATGACAGGTACACCTTTTCAATATGCAAAAAAACTCTCTTTTCCAAGACATGTTGGAAGTGAAGGAGAACAAAAGGCTGCATCTTTTATAATTAATTTTATGAAAGAAGCAGGCTATGAAATCAAAGAAGAATATTTCCATATCTATTTCACACCATGGTCTGTACTGAAAATTGGTATTTCTTTTGGGTTGGTACTTTTGACCTTCTCGCGTATTTTTTACAGAACACACCCCTTTGTCTCAGTGATATTTTCTCTGGCTTTCGTGGCAGGAATGATGCTTTCTGACAGGATATGGTATATTTTGCTTGAAAAAAAACCTTTCAAAGGCTTATTAAAACCAGCAACATCTAAAAACATCATAGCAAGACCTGAAAATGAGCCTGCATATAAAAACAGGCTTAATCTTTTTTTAATAGCCCATTACGATTCTAAGAGCCAGAACCTTTCCCTTCCTATGAGGATTTTATTTCTTATTGTCCTGATCCTGAGCTGCCTGCTTTTGTCCTATCAATATATGACCTATGCAATAAACCTGAAACATTCTCCATTTTCTATAAACTTATTTTTTTCTATTGCAGCAATTTCTTCCATTTTTTTTCTCTTTCTTAAAACAGAAAATAAATCATCCGGGGCGCTTGACAATGGAGGGAGTCTCGGCGTCCTCCTTTCCCTTGCAGAAGAAATTAAGGAGGATGTCCTCAAAAATCTAAAGATCACATTTCTCTTT